>NZ_MPJE01000037.1:0-27686 GCF_001975465.1 Chlorobium sp. KB01 | reverse complement strand
TATGATAGAGTTGTCTTCAAAATACCCCGCTGCTTGCGGCGGGGTTCTTTATTTATATGTAAACGTATATACAAGTATAGAGGAATTGTTTTCCCACTACATCTCCATAACATAAACCAATACAGCTATGTCAAACGGATCAAACGTAAACGTAGATTTCTCAGGCGCTATCGGCAATATTGCTGATTCTGTAGGTAAACTTTTTCAGTTCCAGATCGATACCCTGAACAGCGGTATCAAAACGGTTTCCCAGTTTGTTGAGCCGCTCGCCAAGACGACAACTGATTTGGCTACCAACCTGGCCGGCACACTGAACAATGTGCTTCAGAGCGTTTCATCAGCTTTTGCTCCTAAAAAGTAATCGGTTTTAACGCTGAAAAGAGAGCACCCTTTGCTGAGCGCAGAGGGTGCTTTTTTTTTGACCGATGCTGAATGGGGCCTTCATGGTTACAATCAACCCCGGTTGCAGCCGGCCTCACGGATTGTTTTTGCCCGCCACTCTTTGTCGGATGCCATTCTGGTGATAACCCCGAGCATTCTGATATGGCTGTTCGGATCGGAAGCGGGCGTCAGGAGGAGGAAGATGATCCGGGCACTGTTGCCGGACTGCCGGTCAACAACACCCTTTTTGCTCACACCGATAACCAGTACCGGCCTTTGGATCTTCTCCAGTCTTGCATGGGGAATGGCAATATCGGAACCGACAAATGTTGCGCCCTGCGATTCACGTTCAAGCAGGCTTTTGAAGGTGCTCTTTTCATCAATATCCGGATTTGCACTACAGCACCTATGCAGGAGCACCTGAAAGGCTCTCTCTTTTTCTGCCGATTCTTCCAGAAGCATAACAGGCGCATGCATGACCAGCTCTTTCCACTCATTTGGAGGCTGAGCGGTGACGGCTTCACCCACGCCATTGCCGACAGGGGTGTTTTTTTTCCTGAAGAGTGCTGAACAAAGATCCTTTGTACGGTCAACGGCGGAGGCCAGCAACCCCTTTCCGGAGTCATTCTGCTGGTGGTTGTTCCTGAGTGGTTTGTTCATGGAGCGCATGCCCGTCAGAATAGTAAAATCTCCGGAGCGAGAACATCCTGAATAAAGCAGGATTGCTTTCGCAAGCAAATCCTGCAGGAGAGAGGTTTAGGCCGCCGGTTCCCAGAAACAGCGCTTTGGCGACACGATCAGCCCTTCATCCTTGAGTGCCTTCATAGCCTTGTCGACCTCTTTGCGGTCCAGTCCGCTCTTTTCGGTGATCTGTCCGGCATTCATGGGGGCGGCCTCTTTTTTCATGACTTCCAGTACCTTCTTTTTTGCATCCATCTGTCTGATTGTTTGATTAGGCTATAGCGCTTCAGGCTATGCTGAATAAATGTACAAATTTTTAAATAATAATAGTGCAGGCCGGGATGGCGAGGATTTCAATACCGGAAAGCGGACTCTATTTATAACGTTTTTTAGATATTGTATTGTAATTTTAAGAGTTGGTTTCCGAAAATGAATTTTGATTGTAGGGCAGCAGCTTTGTCGAGAAGGTTGAACAACTTAATCCAAAGGAGTGCAATACATGAAGAAACTACTACTCTCACTTGCCGCAGCCGTCCTTCTGGCTCTTCCGCTTGCCGGAGAGGCTGCACCGCTGAAAATCGGATTTATCAACTCCATTACCGGAAAAGAGGCGCAGATCGGTGAAAATCTCACCAACGGCGCAGCTCTGGCGATTGAGGATCTGCGCTCAAAAGGCGTTCAGGTCGATCTCGTCAGGGAGGATGACGGTGGCGATCCCAAGAATGCACTTGCCGCCTATGAAAAGCTTGTTACCCGTGACGGGGTGATCGGAGTTGTGGGACCCTACACCTCGGGATGTGCCAATGTCGTGGCATCAAGGGCTGACCAGTACCAGGTTCCGCTGCTTGTTCCCGCAGCCGCCAAGGAGGAGATTACCCGCAACGGCTACAAGAATGTGTTCCGACTCAACGCACCGGCTGATGTCTACTCCAGGGTTTTGCTGAGTGCTGTGGCCCCATACAAACCCAAAACCATAGCCTACGTCTATGCCGCAACCGATTTCGGGGTTTCAACGGTAAAAACAGCTCAGGTCAATGCTGCCAGTATGGGCTTGAAAGAGGTAGCCAATGAGAAGTACCAGCAGGGTCAGCCGGACTACCGGGCAACGCTCTCCAAAGTCAAGGCGGCAAATCCCGATCTTGTTTTTCTTGTCTCCTATGATGCCGATGCCATTCTTCTGATGCGTCAGGCCAAGGAGATCGGGCTGGCACCGAAAGCATTTCTCGGTGCGGGAGCCGGTTACACCACGGCCCAGTTTGCCCAGCAGAAGGAGATATCCAATCTTGTCATCTCCGCCACCCAGTGGACGGATGATGTCAACTGGCCGGGAGCTGCAAATTTTGCAAAACGCTATCAGGCAAAGTTTGCCAAAGAGCCATCCTACCATGCAGCCTGTGCCTATGAAGCCGTCCGGATTATGGTTGATACGGCTACCAAAACCAGAACAGCCGCAAAACTTCGCGCAGGCCTGAAAGCAGGGAGCTGGAACGGTATCATGGGTCCGGTAAAATTTGCCGATTACAGCGGCTTTACCAATCAGAACAACCACCCCATGCTGGTTCAGCAGCTCCAGAACGGTAAAACCGAAACGGTTTATCCCGCACAGTTCAGCAAAAAGAGACTGGTTTACCCTTTCAAACGGTAAGAGGGATTTTATGGTGTGGGCGAACAACAGTTCGCCCACACCAATAACCTTTTCAGACGGAGTATCCTGATGTTATTCCTGCAAGCCCTCGTATCCGGCATTCTCTCTGGTGGAGTCTATGCCCTTGCCGGTATCGGTATGTCACTGGTTTTCGGTGTCATGAACATAAGCAACTTTGCCCATGGCGACCTGATGATGCTTGGCATGTATCTGGCCTATTTTGCCTTTACCCTGCTGCACATTGATCCCTATCTGGCACTGCTGCTGATCATTCCGGTCTCGTTTCTTTTCGGTTTTATTCTTGAAAAGGTTTTTATTCACCGGGTTATCGATCATCCTCATCAGAACCAGATTCTCCTCACCATAGGTCTCGGGCTGATCATGAGCAATACCGCACTGCTCGCCTTTACCAGCGATCCGAAGATACTCACCACCACCTATTCGAGCAGCGCCATCAATACAGCCTCGGGACTCTCCATCTCTGTTCCGCTGCTGCTCTCATTTGTTATTACCTCCGTGATTACGGCAGTTCTCTACCTCTTTCTTGCAAAAAGCAGCACAGGGATGGCTCTCAGGGCAACAAGCCAGAACCGTGAAGCAGCACAGTTGATGGGTATCAACGTGGCTAAAATGAGTGCCATTGCATTCGGCATCGGTACCGCCCTTGCGGCAACTGCCGGGGCTCTGATTGCACCGACCTACTATATTCATCCGCTGGCCGGTCACAGTTTTCTCTTGAAATCCTTCACCATCTGCGTGCTCGGCGGTCTCGGCTCGGTAGTCGGGGCCGGAGTCGGGGGGATCATCATCGGCGTGGTTGAATCGATGGCCGCCACCTATATCTCCACAGACTGGAAAGATGTGGTTGTCTTTGTGCTCTTTCTAACGGTTCTTCTGTTTCGTCCCCAGGGGCTCTTCGGCAAAAAGGGAGGGCAATAATGAAACAGGCACTCATCATTGCTCTCTTTGCGCTCTTTACGGCACTGCTGCCGCTCATTATCGGTGAAGAGAACCCCTATATCATCGGCATCATGATCTCCGTGCTCATGATGGCTGCACTCTCATCGGCATGGAACATCATCGGCGGATTTGCCGGGCAGTTCAGCTTCGGTCATGCTGCCTACTTCGGTGCCGGAGCCTATACTACATTGATTCTGATCTCCTCATTTGAACTCAATCCGCTTATTGGCGCAGCGGCAGGTATGGTTGTCGCCGCTCTGATTGCCCTTGTCACCGGGAGCATTGTTTTCGGACTGCGCGGCCACTACTTTGCGCTTGCCTCAATAGCCGTAGCCGAGATCATCCGGCTCTCTGTGCTTAATTTTGAGTTTACCGGAGGGGCCCAGGGGATTTTGCTCGCCAATGTCACGCTCTGGGGGCTCGATCTCAACAGCAAAAATCCTTTTTACTACGGCATGCTCCTGCTTCTCATTGTAACGCTCACTGTAACGGAGTATCTGCGCAAATCGAAAACCGGATACTATCTGCAGGCTATCCGTGAAGACCAGGATGCGGCGTCATCTCTCGGTATTAATCTCGCGCTTTACAAAAACCGGGCGCTCCTGATATCCGCACTTCTGACCTCCATTGCCGGCAGTCTCTATGCGCTCTATATCCGCTTTATTGATACCTCCGCCGTGCTCGACCTCCGGCTCTCCATTGAAATTATCCTGACCGCGATAATCGGCGGAGTAGGGACGCTCTGGGGTCCGGTTCTCGGTGCACTCCTGCTTGTGCCTCTTGCCGAGGCGCTCCGTTCCAACATGATCGGTGACGCGCTGGTCAAGTTTGGTCTGGTATCGGAAACCTCTTCGGTCGGCATATTTTTGAATGAAAATCTTGCTCATGCCCATGTGCTGGTCTATGGCATCATTACGGTGCTCTGCATACTCTACCTGCCAAAAGGGATTCTCGGGCTTTTCAGGAGGGTGAAATGAGCGAACCTATCCTCAAAATCAATAAGGTAAGCAAGCATTTCGGCGGTAACATTGCCGTGTCGGATGTCACCTTTGCGGTAGAAAAGAACCGGATATTCGGGCTAATCGGGCCGAACGGTGCAGGAAAAACAACCCTGTTCAACTGTATGACCGGTTTTGTGCCGATCACTTCAGGTGAGGTGATCTTCAATTACCGGAAGATCAATAACCTCCGACCTGACGCAGTATGCCGGATCGGTATGGTTCGAACCTGGCAGAGGGTCAAACCGCTCTCAAGCCTGAGTGTTCTTGACAATGTGATGGTCGGGGCCTTTGCCATAACCGGGTCAGCCGGGGCAGCAAGGAAGATAGCGGTGGAGAAGCTTGCGCAGGTCGGCCTCTCCGATTACTCCGCAAAGCTTGCAGGTTCGCTCTCCATCGGGCTGAAAAAAAAGCTTGAACTTGCCCGTGTTCTGGCTACCCGGCCCAAAATGCTCCTGCTTGACGAGATCTGTGGCGGATTGAACCACACTGAAACAGCCTCCATTCTTCAACTCATCCGTGATGTCCGGGAAGAGGGCACAACGATTCTCTTTATCGAGCATGATATGAAAGCGGTTACATCAATCTGTGAGCGTATTGTTGTTCTGAACTCCGGCGTGAAGCTTGCCGAAGGCACTCCGTCCGAGATTACGAGTAATCCCGAGGTTATTGCAGCATATCTGGGAGGTGGTTTCGATGCTTAAAATAGAAAATCTTCAGGCCGGATACGGCGAAATGGTGGTGTTGCGCAACATCAACATCGCACTCAGCGAAGGGGAGATAGTCTCGGTTGTCGGCAGTAACGGTGCGGGGAAATCAACCCTGCTCAAGGCCATTTCAGGCATCATAAAGTCATCCGGTACGATCAGCTTCAATCATCAGCCGCTCAGCGGCCTTCAGGCGCACCGGATTGTAGAGCGGGGAGTGGTGCATGTTCCGGAAGGACGCAAGATTTTTCCTGAAATGACCGTCCTTGAAAATCTGATGATGGGTGGATTTCTCTGCCAGAAAGATCGGCCGGAGAATCTTGAGCGGGTCTATGCCCTCTTTCCCATACTTGCCGAACGCCGCAAGCAGCTTGGAGGTACCATGTCAGGCGGTGAACAGCAGATGCTCGCAATCGGCAGGGGGCTTATGGCAAGTCCCAAACTCTTTCTGCTCGATGAACCGAGCCTTGGACTCTCGCCGCTTTTCACCGACGTGGTTTTCAAAGCGATTCGCGCTATCAATAAAAGCGGAGTAACCGTTCTGCTGGTGGAGCAGAATGTCTACCAGTCACTGAAAATAAGCCATCGCGGTTATGTCATTGAGACCGGCTCCATCGTTCTTTCCGGCACCGGAGAGGAGCTGCTCAATAATCCTGAGGTAAAAAAAGCCTTTCTCGGGATGTGAAACTATATGAAATATTTAACTATCCTGTTACTCTTTACAATGTTACGACTTGATCGACCGGTAATGCGAGTTTCCATCTCCCTGCTTTTCATGCTTCTCTTCTCCGGATGTCACCGTAACGACAAGGCTGACGGGTACGGTAATTTTGAGGGAACTGAAATCATTGTTTCGGCTGAATCGAGCGGCAGGCTGCTGCGTTTCGATGCTGAGGAGGGGGCCACCCTGCAGAAAGGGGTGGTCACGGCGGTTATTGATACCACACAGTTGCACTACTCGAAGATGCAGCTCAAGGCGGAGCGGGAGGCTCTTGAGGCCAAACAGCCCGGACTCGGGGCAAAGATCAGTGTACTGCAGGCAGAGCGCTCAAACCTGATGCGCGACCGCGCCCGATACCGGAGGCTGCTCAGCGAGGGGGCCGTACCCTCACGGCAGCTTGAGGAGTTTGAAAACCGGATCACGGTTCTTGACCGGCAGATAGGCTCTCTCGAAACCGAGTATCCCGGACTATCAGGAGAGATAAAGGCCAGATCAGCGCGTCTGGCACAGATTGACGACCAGATAGCAAAAAGTGTTGTTAAAAATCCGGTAACCGGCGTGGTGCTCGCCAGATATGCCGAGCCGGGAGAGCTTGCCTCGTCAGGAAAAGCGTTGTACCGGATCGCCGATCTTGAGCGCATCTACCTCAGGGTCTATCTCAGCGGAGCCCAGCTTTCGGGTGTGAAGATCGGTCAGCAGGTTGAGGTGGAGGTGGACGGGGCGCAGGGCGCCGGAACGGTGATGCATGGCACCATCTCCTGGATCTCTGCAAAGGCGGAGTTCACCCCGAAAATAATCCAGACCAAAGAGGAGCGGGTCAGCATGGTCTATGCGGTCAAGGTGCTGGTCCCGAATCGCGACGGCCTGCTCAGGATCGGTATGCCGGGTGAAGTGCGGCTGCAGAAGCAGCCACTGCCCGCAGTAAACAAGAGTGACGGAGATCAGGAACTGGAAGATATGCCAGCAGGAAAAGCCGGAGGAAAAGGCGGATGAAGTTGCCTCCGTCTGAAAATTATTTCTGAGCAATTCGATACGTTATCCTCTCAATAATTACAATCAAGCATAGCATCATGTCCGTAGAAGAATCAAGAGAATTTGATGAGTTGATGGAGATCGTCAACGAAGAGGAGAGTGGAGAGCCGACCGCAGAAAAGAGTGAAGAAGAGGGGGGGCAGCAGGAGATTCCGATTGCGGGAAAAGGTGGAACACGAGTGGGGTGAAGGCAGAGAAACAGGCAGTTCAGCTCTTTGCCCTCGCAAAGCGGTTCGGCGCAGTCGAAGCGCTTCAGGAGATGACGCTCACGGTTGCTGAGGGTGAACTCTTCGGTTTTATCGGTGCGGACGGGGCAGGCAAAACAACCCTGCTCCGGATTCTTGCAACCCTGCTGCTGCCGGGAGGGGGCAGGGCAGAAGTGCTCGGTCTTGACGTGGTCGCCTCCTGCCGCGACATCCGCCGCAGGATCGGTTACATGCCCGGCCGCTTTTCGCTCTACCAGGATCTTACAGTTGAGGAGAACCTCCGTTTTTTTGCCACCATCTTCGGTACCACCATCGCTGAGAATTACGATTTTATCCGCGATATCTACACCCGGCTTGAGCCCTTCAAAGAGCGGAGGGCAGGCAAACTCTCCGGAGGCATGAAGCAGAAGCTTGCTCTCTGTTGTGCGCTGGTGCACCGACCCGAGCTGCTCCTGCTTGATGAGCCGACTACCGGAGTCGATGCGGTTTCGCGTGCGGAGTTCTGGCAGATGCTTGGCCGCCTGAAAGAGCAGGGGATTACCACGCTTGTCTCCACCCCCTACATGGATGAGGCAGCGCTCTGCGACCGCATAGCCTTCATGCAGGAGGGGCGTCTTCTTGCTGTTGAAACTCCCGAAGCCATCACCATGCTCTTCCGTAAACCGCTTTTTGCCATCCGTGCCCGCCAAACCTGGCCGCTCATAACATGGCTCCGCTCCACCCCCGATGCGCACTCGGTCTATGCCTTTGGCCGAGCCGTGCACTATACCGACAACCGTTTATCGGCAAGCAGGGATGAGCTGCTCCTGTCCCTTCAGCGGCAGGGTTTTACGGATGTCGAGGTGCAGCAGATAAAGCCAGGAATCGAGGATACCTTTATGGCCTTGATGGAGCCTGAACGTGGAGAGCGTCATGGGTGAAGCGGTTATTCATACGGACAAGCTTACCCGTCGCTTCGGTGACTTTGTGGCGGTGGACGCGCTCACTTTTGCGGTCGGCAGGGGAGAGATATTCGGCTTTCTCGGCGCAAACGGTGCGGGTAAAACAACAGCAATCAGGATGCTGACCGGGCTGCTCACACCCTCAACCGGCTCGGCTTTTGTTGCGGGATTTGACCTCTACACCGGGTCGGAGAAGGTCAAGCGGAACATCGGTTACATGAGCCAGCGTTTTTCGCTCTACGATGACCTGACGGTAAAGGAGAACATCCGCTTTTTTGCCGGTATCTACGGCCTCTCCGATGCGGCCATCAAAGAGAAGAGTGCGAAGCTGCTTGAGCGGCTTGATTTGCAGCATGCAGCCAATGCACGCCTTCGCTCACTGCCGCTCGGCTGGAAGCAGAAGCTCGCCTTTTCCGTTGCTATCCTGCACGAACCGAAAATAGTCTTTCTTGACGAACCGACCGGAGGGGTTGATCCGGTAACCCGGCGACGCTTCTGGGATATGATATACGAAGCCTCGGAGCAGGGCATAACCGTTTTTGTAACAACACACTACATGGACGAAGCCGAGTATTGCGACCGCATATCCATCATGGTTGACGGCCGGGTGGCCGCACTCGACACCCCTGAAGCATTGAAACGGCAATACCGAGCAGAGAGCATGAATGAGGTGTTTCTTCATCTGGCGAGAGCGAAACCGGAGGCGGGCTGATGAACAGTTTCAGAGGGTTTCTCCGGAAGGAGTTCCTCCACATCTTCCGTGATCGCCGCACAGCGGTCATACTCTTCGGCATGCCGCTCATTCAGTTGATTCTTTTCGGTTTTGCCATTCGCAACGAGATCCAGGATGTCAAACTCGGGGTGTATGACAAATCCCGCGACGCGGTTACGCGCGCAATTATCAGCAAGTTCGCCTCTTCGGGGTACTTTATTCTCTCCCGTGAGGTGCACTCGGAGAGAGAGATTGAGGAGGCCTTCTCCTCCGGCAGCATCACCGAAGCGCTTGTCTTCGAGCCGGATTTCGCCCGCCGCCTGCAGTGTGATAGCCGTGGTGAGGTGCAGGTGATTACCGACGGCTCAAATCCCAATCTGTCGCGCATTGTATCCGGCTATACGGCCTCTGTGCTGCATGACTACCAGGAGAGTGCAGTGCCGGGAGGAGGGCGGGAGGCCGGAGTGGTTGCGGTTCCCCTCATGCTCTTCAATCCCGAGCTGAAAAGCGTTGATCTCTTTGTGCCGGGGCTGATGGCGCTCATTCTCATGCTGGTCTCCGCGCTGATGACCTCAATCAGCATCACACGGGAGAAAGAGAGCGGTACCATGGAGGTACTGCTGGTCTCGTCGCTGCGCCCTGCCCAGATCATAATCGGCAAAGTGGTGCCCTACTTTCTGCTCTCCTTTATCAATGTGGTGACCATCATCACTGTTGCCTCCCTTGTATTCGGTGTGCCGTGCAGGGGGAGCCTTCTTTTGCTGCTTCTTGAATCGCTGCTCTTCATTGTTACCGCGCTCTCGCTCGGCATCTTTATCTCCTCGGTCACCTCCTCACAGCAGGTCGCCATGATGATCGCCCTTGCAGGGCTGCTGCTTCCGACCATCCTGCTTTCGGGTTTCATCTTTCCGGTAGCGAGCATGCCGCTGCCGCTGCGCATGATCAGCAATATCATCCCTGCCAGGTGGTATCTCATCATTGTTCGAGGAATCATGCTGAAAGGAGCCGGTTTCAGCTACATCTGGAAGGAGACGCTGGTACTGGTGGCGATGAGCACCGTCCTGATGGTGGGAAGTATCAAGAAGTTCAAAATTCGACTTCAATAGCAGCTCCGCAGGAGCGCGATAAAAAATTATTGAGGCAGATCAGCCGATGAGAACAACCCTTTTTATCCTCCAGAAGGAGTTTCTGCAGATTTTCCGCAACAGGGGGATGCTGCCGATCATCTTTGTGCTGCCCTTCATCCAGCTCGTCATTCTCTCCTATGCGGCCACCTTTGACGTCTCCCGGGTACCTTTTCACCTGCAGGACAGGGACCGGTCGCTAACTTCGCGGAGGTTTGCCGAAAAGTTCACCGCCTCCGGCTACTTCAACTTGACCGGCACCTCATCTTCGGACCTTCAGAGCCAGAGCGAGCTTGTTCGGCGCAATGCCGATCTTGTGCTGGTTATACCCTTCGGTTTTGAACGCGATCTGGTTACCATCGGCCACGCTCCGGTGCAGCTTATGATCAACGCCGAGGATGGCTTCTCGGCAGGAGTAGTCCAGACCTATGCCAGTGAGATTGTAACCGCCTTCAATCGCGGAGAGCTGAAGCGGCTGATTCCTGGAGGTGAGGTTGAGGCGGCGGGCCAGATCGCCATGGTCTCATCAAACTGGTTCAATCCTGAGCTGAAGTACACGTTCTACATGGTACCGGGTATCATTGTCATTCTGGTTACCCTGATCGGACTTTTTCTTTCGGGTATGAATGTTGTACGGGAGCGGGAGATCGGCACCATCGACCAGATTAATGTCACCCCGATCAAGCGTTACCAGTTCATCACCGGCAAACTGCTTCCGCTCTGGATTATCGGTATCGGAGAGCTGAGTGTCGGGCTGGTGATTGCCCGGCTTCTGTTTCATGTGCCGATGCTCGGCAGTTACCTTCTTGTCTATCTTGTTGCAGGAATCTACCTGCTGGTTGTGCTCGGCATGGGGCTTCTCATCTCAACCGTCACCGACACCCAGCAGCAGGCCATGTTTATCGCATGGTTCTTCATGGTTATCTTCACCCTTCTCTCCGGCCTCTTCACCTCCATCGAAAGCATGCCCGAGTGGGCGCAGAGCATGACCATGCTCAACCCCGTCCGCCACTTTGTTGACATCATGCGCCGGGTCATGCTCAAAGGCTCCGGTATAGCCGAAATCGCGAGCCCGCTTCTGATTCTCACCCTCTTCGCCATCCTTATGCTTGCCCTTGCTGTTAACCGTTACCGGAAGGTTTCTGAGTAAGAAAATGAAATAATTGCCCCGCAAACATCAGATATGCGCCGCACATGCACCCGACATGTACCGCACAAGCAGGGAGCATATCGGAATTCAACATCACCCTGTTCAGGCCCCTTTGAAGGCGAAATATTGGTGACAAATACAGAAAATCATGAACGTGAACGTCCCCTCGGGCTTGGCTTTGCTTCACTCCTCCTTCTGGTCATGAAGTTAGCGCAACCTGGTGGTCAAACATTGAGTTGTCAGGCTGATTAATACACTTCTCGATTCCCTTGAACAGATCTGATAGAGTCACAACGCTTATTCCTGGTTTTATCTGGTAGCTTTGTGACAGGGGGGCGACAACAAACGTGTGCATTGGCGCAATATCCTCTATTGCAGAATAACTTCCTCTTGAAAGCACAGGCGCCACGGAAGACTTGCACTCAATAGCAATTGTTTTTCCTGAAAGCTGGAGCAGGATGTCGATTTCTGTTCCGTTGGAGGTTCTGTAAAATGAGAGATTTGCACGCGGAAACATCCCTTTGAGGTTGCTGATCACCAGGCTCTCCCATAATGATCCGACAACCGGATGGCCAACAACCTGGTTGAAATCGCTCAAGCCAAGCAGGGCAGTGATGATTCCGGTGTCAGAAATATAGACTTTGGGTGTTTTGACGACGCGTTTTCTGCTATTGGAGATGAACGGCGGCAGAATATGCACCATAAATGTATCCTGCAACAGGTCAAGGTAATTTCTCACGGTTGTATGGCTGATTCCGAGTGATCCGCCGATCGTCGAGAGGTTCACCGTTTGCCCGTTGTTGTGGGCCAGCATCAGCCATAATCTCCTCATGGTTTGTGGCGAAAACCCGCGCCATTGAAGCAGATCGCGCTCAAGGAAGGTTGCAATAAAATCTTCACGCCACTGATATGAGAGCTCCGGTATTTTTTGCAGCAGACTGCGCGGAAACCCGCCAGCCGTGAGATAGTGCTCATAGGAGAGATGATCCTTGACCTCCTCCCACAAAAAAGGGGTCAACTGCTTGTAGGTAATGCGTCCGGCAAGTGATTCCGAACTCTGTCGGAGGAGATCACGGGAGGCTGAGCCGAGAATCAGAAAATGGCCGTTCTCACCCCACTCATCCACCATGCTGCGGATAAGTGGAAAGAGATCGGGTTTTCGCTGCACCTCATCAATGCAGATCAGCTTCTCTTTCTGGGAGATAAAAAACCATTCCGGCTCTTCAAGTTTTCGCAGGTCGGAAGGCTTTTCAAGATCGAGATAGAGGAAAGGACGATCATAGGTGAGAAGATGCCTCGTCAGTGTCGATTTGCCGCACTGCCGTGGCCCGGTGACTGCGGTAACAGGGGAGTGTTTGAGCCCCTCTTCAACCTCTGATGTTATCAATCGCCTAAGATATTTCATGTTATTAAGTATGTAAATTGAATCTTTTATTTTCAATTTACATACTTAATTCCGATAAACACAACACTTTTTCTCTCTCTGATCCTCACCGCCTTCGCAGTACTCATGTCTGCATTTGCCGTTAACTGCTACCTCAAGAGTTCGGCGTGAGACGATGAAATAAGTGCCCAGCCCTCTTTTAATCGACCCGTCGGGCTCAGAGGGGGAATGTGACTCTTGAAGGCTCGGAAGTAGAGGGGAATCAACCGGCCACATCTCCTCTGGTGAGACGTGAGCGGATAGTCTCAAACATGGTGAGAATCCGGCAATTGATTTCAAAGTTCCTGTTTTGTCGGCAACCTCTGCTGATGTATATTTTCACGAATAGCAGATATGCAGAGGTATTGAGTGGTTTTGGGTGTGAGAGGTAACAAAACAATACAGAACGGGGATTACTATGTATGCAGAACGCTTGATATTGGAGACCGATCTATCCGGTAACCTGAAAAAAATGCCCAAGTTACCTCCAAACAAACAGGTAGAGGCTATTTTTCTGGTTATTTCAGAGAGCACATCTTCAGTGCCCGTTCGCAGAACTCCTCATCCTGATATCGCAGGAAAGGTTGTTATTAAAGGCGATATCATGAGCAGTGCTCCCTCTTCAAGCTGGGCATTGTCCGAGTGATTATTCTTGATACTCACATCTGGCTCTGGTGGATTAACGGGGATACCCGTAATCTTGACCAGAGCAGAATCGATCAGATAGTCTCTGCCGATGAAGTTGCGGTATCGGCAATAAGCTGTTTTGAATATCTTCTTTTTTCCCGCTTCTCAACGGGCAGTTGTCAGTTGAAGAATTCAGGCATTTTTCCATACAGAATAATCAGTGAACACTTGTTCAGAAAAGAGCAGGATATTTATGAAAAACGGGAAAACAGCGATTCCTGAATTCAGGAGTAAAGTGGAGGAGCATGAGTTCTGGTCAATACATGATTCAACTGAATTCGTGGATTGGAAAAAGGCCGGAAAGGCACTGTATCCGAATCTGAAGCCAACCATGAAAACCATATCACTCCGGTTGCCGGAACCGATGCTCAATCATCTCAAGGTGCTTGCCAATGAGCGCGATGTACCCTATCAGTCGCTTCTGAAGATGTTTCTCAAGGAACGTCTCGACCAGGAATTTTCGTAAGCAATCGTTCTCCGACTCAGCACTCTCCGCAAGCACCCGACATGTACCAGTCATGTACCGCACAATCAAGAAGCAGATCGGAAATCAACATCTCCCTGTTCAAGCCCCTCTGGGGGCGAAATATTGGTAGCAAATACAGAAAATCATGAACGTCCCCTCGGGCTTGGCTTTGCTTCAGAGTTCATGAATTTTCACCGCTGCTGTAAGGTTTTGGTGTGGTTTGCTGTGTATTTCCTGTGTGTTATCGGTTGGGGTTTTCTTTGATGGCCTGAAATAGTTTGCTATACTTCAAAAGGAGAGAAGAAGCTCTATTGATATGTTTGCGGCTCTTTTAGCCGCCCCATCACTGCAAACGGATACGATATACCATGAAAACCGAACTGATCCAGACACTCACGACTACTTTTGAGGCTCATGCCCAGAAGGTCGAAGGAGGAGTAGAATATTGGCTGGCCCGTGATCTTAAGTATTTGCTTGGCTATAGTAAGTGGGACAACTTTCTGAACGTAGTTTCCAAGGCTAAAACTGCTTGCGAAATTTCCGGCCACAAGATCGCCGACCATTTTGCCGATGTCGGGAAAATGGTCGATCTTGGTTCCGGCAGTCAGCGCGAGGTGGATGACATCATGCTGACACGCTATGCCTGCTATCTCATCGCCCAGAATGGTGATCCAAAAAAGTCAGAAATTGCCTTTGCTCAGACCTATTTTGCCATTCAGACCCGCCGCGCAGAAATCATTGAGCAGCACTTACTGGAAGCTGAAAGAGTCTCGGCGCGAAAAAAACTCAGCGCAACTGAAAAAGAGTTGTCGGGTGTAATCTTCGAGCAAACGGGAAGTACGGAGAATTTTGCTCTCATTCGGAGCAAGGGCGATCAAGCACTTTTTGGCAAAAGTACACAGGCAATGAAGGCCGAGTGGAATGTACCGGATAAACGGCCGCTGGCAGATTTTGCACCAACCATAATCCTGAAAGCCAAAGACTTCGCCACTGAAATTACCATCTTCAATGCACGAGAACATCGGATGAAAAGTGAAGGGCAAATTTCCACTGAACACATCACCAACAACAAGGCAGTGCGGAACACCCTGCTTGGACGGGGTATCCGGCCGGAATCCCTGCCCCCCGCCGAAGACGTGAAGAAGGTTGAACGCCTTCTGGCATCTGAAGAAAAAAAGTCGTTGAAAAATCCGGACGGCTTGAGCGAGCCAACTGAGGAGTGATTGAGCTGGAAGTTGACCAAGGTGCCCTGCAAGCACCCCGCAAGCACCCGACATGTACCCGTCATGCACTCGACATGTCCCGCACAAGCAGGGAGCATATCGGAATTCAACATCTCCCTGTTCAAGCCCCTCTGGGGGCGAAACATTGGTAGCAAATACAGTAAATCATGAACGTCCCCTCGGGCTCCAGTAAATCATGAACGTCCCCTCGGGCTCCGAGGAAGTACCAAAAATATCTATGGCTCTCAAGAAATCAGAACTTTATTCCTCTCTCTGGCAAAGCTGTGACGAACTGCGTGGTGGTATGGATGCCAGTCAGTACAAGGACTATGTCCTCGTCCTGCTTTTTGTGAAGTATGTGAGTGATAAATATGCCGGTGTCAGGTTTGCTGAAATAACGGTACCGCTCGGTGCCAGTTTCAGCGATATGGTTGCCCTCAAAGGGAAAACCGATATTGGCGACCAGATCAATAAAAAGATTCTCGGGCCGCTGGCGAGTGCCAACAAGCTCTCAGACATGCCGGATTTCAATGACGATACAAAGCTTGGGAGCGGAAAGGACAAGGTCGATACGCTGACCAACCTGATTGCGATTTTCGAGAATCCGGCACTTGACTTTTCAAAAAACCGGGCAGAGGGCGACGATATTCTCGGCGATGCCTACGAGTATCTGATGCGCCACTTTGCCACCGAGAGCGGCAAAAGCAAGGGGCAGTTCTATACTCCTGCCGAGGTAAGCCGCATCATGGCAAAGATTATCGGTATTCACAATGCGCCCACAACCAGCAACACAACGGTATATGATCCAACATGCGGCTCGGGTTCTCTCCTCCTGAAGGTGGGGGATGAGGCAGCGGCAAGGGTTACTCTCTACGGTCAGGAAAAGGATGCCGCCACCTCCGGCCTTGCCCGCATGAACATGATTTTGCACAACAACCCGACGGCCGAAATCAAACAGGGCAATACGCTGGCCAATCCGCTCTTTTTTGATGCTGACAGCGGTGATCTCAAGACCTTTGACTATGTCGTAGCCAATCCGCCCTTCAGCGACAAGAGCTGGAGCAAGGGAATTGATCCGTTTGATGATCCGTTTGGCCGGTTCCGGCATTTCGGTGTTCCGCCTGCCAAACAGGGTGATTATGCCTACCTGCTGCACATTATCCGCTCCCTCAAGAGCACCGGCAAAGGAGCCTGCATTCTGCCGCATGGTGTGCTCTTCCGGGGCAATGCCGAGGCTGATATTCGCAGCAAGCTTGTCATCATGAAGTATATCAAAGGAGTTATTGGGCTTCCGGCAAACCTTTTCTACGGTACGGGAATTCCTGCCTGCATTATTGTCATTGATAAAAAAGATGCTCATACCCGCAAAGGAATTTTCATGATTGACGCCAGTGCGGGTTTCATGAAGGATGGCCCCAAGAACCGCCTGCGCGACATGGATCTCCACAGGATTGTCGATGTCTTCAGCCGGGAACTTGAGATACCGAAATACTCCCGGATGGTTGGCATTGAGGAGATTGAGAAAAACGGATTCAACCTCAACCTTCCGCGTTACATCGACAACCAGGAAGCTGAGGATATTCAGGATATCGAGGGCCATCTTCGCGGTGGAATTCCGATTACCGATGTTGACGCACTTCAGCCCTACTGGGATGTCTGCCCCGAGCTTCGCCGGACGCTGTTCAAGGAGAATCGTCCCGGCTACCTTGACCTTGCCATTCCGAAGGGAGCTATCAAAAGCACCATCTACAACCACCCGGAGTTTGTCGCCTTTATCGGGCGCATGAACACACTCTTTGCCTTCTGGCAGGAGCGAACCGCCCTCAGGCTTAAAACACTGGCGGCCGGTTTTCATCCGAAAGAGCTGATTCAGGAGCTTTCCGAGGAGCTGCTCTCGCACTACACCGGCAAGCCGCTGATCGACAACTATCACGTATACCAGCACCTGATGGACTACTGGACGGAGATTATGCAGGATGACTGCTATCTCATCGCCGCTGATGGATGGAAGGCTGAAACCTCCCGTGTTCTGGTGAAGAACAGCAAAGGAAAGGAGGTTGACAAGGGGTGGATCTGTGATCTTGTGCCCAAACCGCTCATTGTTGCCCGCTACTTTTCGAGTGAGCAGGAGGCTATCACCAGGGGAGAGGTTGAACTCGAAAGCATCTCCGCCCGTATTGCCGAGCTTGAAGAAGAGCATGGAGGGGAAGAGGGGGTTTTCTCGGAATTTGACAAGGTGAACAAGGCGAGTGTTACGGCCCGATTGAAGGAGATCAAAGGGGATAAGGATGCAGAAGAGGAGAGGGATATCCTTAGGGAGTGGCTGAAGCTTTCGTGCGATGAAGGCGATCTTAAAAAAATAATCAAGGAGGCTGAGTCGGAAGTTGATGCGCTCGCCTACGCCAAATATCCTGCGCCTACCGAGGAAGAGGTTAAAACGCTTGTGGTTGACGATAAATGGCTGGCAACAATCGCCGCAGCCATACACGGCGAGATGGATCGCATCAGCCAGACCCTGACCCGCAGGGTAAAGGAGCTTGCCGAACGCTACGAAACGCCTCTGCCCGAAGTCACCGGCAAGGTTGCCGAGCTCGAAGCAAAGGTGAATGCACATCTCGAAAGAATGGGGTTCTCATGGAACTGAAGCCCGGATATAAACAGACCGAGGTCGGGGTGATTCCCGAGGATTGGGATGTTACGACTGTTGGTAAAGCATTTGAAATCTGTAATAATCTTCGATTACCAATCAGTGAAACTATTCGAGAAAAGATAGTTGGCCCATATCCTTATTACGGACCGACTTGTGTTCAGGGATATATTAACGAATATCGAGTTGAAGGTGAATACGCATTGATTGGCGAAGACGGTGATCATTTCCTAAAGTGGAAAGATCAGGCTATGACATTGCTGGTTGATGGGCGGTTCAATGTTAACAATCATGCTCATTTGGTGAGAGGTACAAAGAATCTTACCGCATGGTTTTATTATTACTTTTCCCACAGAGACCTCACTCCTTATTTGACAAGACAAGGAGCAGGTCGGTATAAATTGACAAAAAAAACTCTTGTCAACATTCTATGTGCTCTGCCACCGACCAAAACCGAACAAGACGCTATTGCTGAAGCCTTGAGTGATGCGGATGCTTTCATTGATTCTCTTGAGCAACTCATTGACAAAAAACGCCAGATCAAACAGGGGATGATGCAGGAGCTACTCACCGGCAAAAAGCGCCTGCCGGGTTTCAGCGGGGTGTGGGAGATTAAGCGACTTGGAGATGTGGTCAAGATTACAAAAGGACAGTTAATTACTGAGGAAAATGCAATTTCAGGAGACATCCCCGTCATTGCTGGAGGTAAAAAACCAGCATATTTTCACAATAAACCGAATCGAACAGGTAAGACAATCACGATCAGTGCATCCGGCGCAAGTGCGGGCTATGTGGCATTATTTAATGGCTCTATCTTTGCCTCGGATTGCTCTACAATCAGCGAAGGTAATGATTATTCGATTGAGTTTATTTATACTCAGTTATTGCTGAAGCAGGATGTCATTTTTAATGCACAGACTGGTGGGGCGCAGCCACATGTTCATGCCGTTGATTTGATGCTAATTGAAATTGGAGTCCCATCTCTTTCAGAACAAATAGCAATTGCATCAATTCTATCGGATATGGGCGCAGAAATCGATGAGCTTGAATTAAAGTTTGAAAAAGCTCGCAAGATCAAGCTCGCTATGATGCACGACCTCTTAACCGGACAAATACGACTGGTATGAAAAATTATTACCGAGTTATGCTTGGACGCAAAAGCGCATACGCATCTGAATGCTTCGGAGGGGGGTACATAGGTGCTGATTTTGGTATTAATGAAGATCTCAGTCGGAAGCTTCCCGAAGAGTGGAAAGATTTCAACAAGCAGTTTATTCCTGTCTTGCTTGCCAATGAACCCGATAAAACAAAGATAGGTGCCGGTTTGGCTTGCGGTGCGCTTTGGACAGTATCAAAAGGTATCAAGCGGGGTGATATCGTTCTTTGTCCTGATGGCACTGGCTCATATAGAATCGGTGAGGTTATGGGTGACTATTATTATGCCTCTGGACAGGAGTTGCCTCATCGTCGTAAGGTGCGCTGGTTTGAAAAGAGTGTAGACCGTTCAGTCATGAGTGAAGCCTTGCAGAACTCAACGGGCTCTTTAGGAACTGTAAGTACTATTTCTGTCCATAGTGATGAAATTGAGCGTTTGATAGGGGAGGCTTCGACTCAGTTAACTCTTTTATCTGTTGATCCAACAATTGAAGATCCTGTGGCATTTGCGATGGAGAAGCATCTTGAAGCTTTCCTTGTTGCTAACTGGGATCAAACCGATCTGAGTCAGGAATTCTTGATTTTCGAGGAGGACGGAGAAGCAGTAGGGCAACAATACGCTACCGATGCGGGACCGATTGATATCCTTGCAATCAGTAAAGATCGGAAGAAACTCCTGGTTGTTGAGTTGAAGAGGGGTCGAGCTACTGATGTTGTGGTTGGTCAGGTACTCAGGTATATGGGGTTCGTCAAAGAACAGATCGCGGAGTCAGACCAAACGGTTGAGGGTGTTATCATAGCACTTGAAGACGATAAAAAAATGCGTTGGGCGCTTATGTCTGTGCCGTCAATATCATTCTATCGTTACCAGATCAGCTTTAAACTTATCAAAGCTTGAGATGAGCATCATAGATAGTGCTGCATGAAACAGATTCACATTTTTATCAGCTGCTGACTGCCAAAAAAATGCCCGTAGAAATGCTGGTACAAACGCCGGTAGAAAAGACGGTAAAAACGTCGGAACGTATTTTGGGACTGCTTTGGGGCCAATCCGGGAAGGTTGCCCAAGCGTGGCCATTGGGAGGTGTTGCAATGAGCATTATCGGCAATGCTGAGCGTAAAACGCAGAACAGCGTTACAAGCTGTGATGGAGAGCGTTTAAATGAATATATTCTTACGTAAAAAAAGATTAATTATTCATTGCATGGAGGCGTGTGCTTTCAGGTGAAGGGTATGGGAGAGTTGGGCAATCGAACCGTAAACGCATGATGAGAGAGAGTATTGATACGCAGATAAAGCACGTTCTTGAACGGCACAACGCTATTAGTGTTGCGCTGTTGTTTGGTTCGTTGGCTAAAGGCACTGCTCATCATGACAGTGATCTTGATCTTGCGGTCGGTGCTGACCATACGCTCAGTGTTGATGAAACAATGGCATTGATTGCAGATCTGGCAACAGTTGTCGGACGCCCTGTTGACCTGATTGATTTAGCAACTGCAGGCGAGCCCTTGCTCGGCCAGATCATATCCGGAGGAAGAAGAATAGTAGGCAGTGATACTCGCTATGCTGAACTGCTGCTAAAACATCTTTACAATGAGGCGGATTTTGTGCCTTACCAGAGAAGAATTCTGAAGGAGAGGAGAGAGGCATGGATTGGCCGTTAATTGAGCAGAAACTTGAGTCTTTGCGTCGCTCTATTCTCAGGGTCAAAGAGAAATGCCCTGTAACTGCGGCCGCTTTTGGTAATGATTTGGATGCCCAGGATATTCTCGCTCTCAACCTTACCCGTGCTGTTCAAATGTGTGTTGACATTGGAACACACATTATTGCCGGAAGTGAGTTTCCTCCTCCCGCCACCATGGGAAAAACGTTCGATATTCTCTGTGAAGCCGGAATAATCAGTGCTGATTTGGCCGATCGCATGAAGAAAGCCGTCGGGTTTCGTAATATCGCTGTCCATAACTACGAGACCATTAACTGGGTAATCGTGTTTGCTATTGCGACTGCACATCTTCAAGATTTTGAAGAGTTTGCCTCAGCCGTTGCAAGACTTGCTGATACGCAGTAATACAGGAACAATGATATATCAACTATGCAAAGTAATCTCTCGTTGTTAGAGGAGGTAACTGCTTGAGCATTATCGGCAACGCTGAGCGTGAAACGCAGAACCGCGTTATTGACCTGTTCCGTGACGAACTTGGCTATCGCTATCTCGGCGACTGGAGAGATCGTCAGGGCAACAGCAACATCGAAGAGGGGCTGCTCAGAGCCTATCTTTTGAAGAGCGGCTACACTCCTGTACAGATTACCAAGGCTATTCATGAACTGCGTATTGAGGCCGATAACCCCAACCGAACACTCTACGAAAACAACCGGAATGTCTACCGTCTGCTGCACTATGGTGTGTCGATAAAAGCTGCTGCCGGGGAGTATACTGAAACCGTCAAACTCATCAACTGCGAGCAACCGGAGCTGAACGACTTTGCCATTGCCGAAGAGGTGACGGTTTGCGGCCAGCACGACAAACGTCCCGATATTGTGCTCTACCTCAACGGAATTGCCGTTGGTGTGCTGGAGTTGAAGAACAGCCGCAAATCACTTTGTGACGGCATCCGTCAAAGCCTTGTCAATCAACGTCCGGAGTTTATAGCCCCCTTCTTTTCAACCGTGCAGCTCATTTTTGCAGGCAACGACTCGGTGGGGCTGAAGTATGGCTCTATCGGCACGGAGGAGAAGTACTTTCTGCAATGGAAGGAGGATGAGGAGGATAACTCCCGTTTCAAACTCGACAAGTATCTTCTGAAGATCTGCGAAAAGTCCCGTCTGATTGAGCTGATTCATGATTTTGTTGTGTTCGACGGTGGTGTGAAGAAGCTGCCACGGGTTCACCAGTATTTCGGAGTCAAGGCCGCAGAGCGATATGCTGATGCCTTCAGGGGTGGCATTATCTGGCACACACAGGGGAGCGGCAAGAGTATTGTTATGGTGCTGCTTGCCCGGTGGATTCTGGAGAACAAGCCTGCTGCCCGTGTTGTGATTGTTACTGATCGCGATGAGCTCGACAAGCAGATTGCGGGAGTCTTTACCGATGCCGGAGAGTCAATCAAGCGCACGACAAGTGGCAGTGACCTGATGAAGCAGCTTGGTCAGCCCTCTCCGCGTCTGCTCTGCTCGCTGGTGCACAAGTTTGGCCGGAAAGGGGTTGATAATTTTGATGCATTTATCAGGGAGCTGGAGTCGCAACCAGGCCACGCTGTCGGGGATGTTTTTGTTTTTGTTGATGAGTGCCACCGGACTCAGAGCGGCAAGTTGCACCGTACCATGAAGGCCTTCATGCCGAATGCCGTCTTTATCGGCTTTACCGGAACCCCACTTCTGAAAAAAGATGCAGCAACCACCCTTGAAGTTTTCGGGAGCTACATTCATACCTACAAGTTCAACGAAGCGGTTGAAGACCGGGTGGTGCTTGATCTCGTCTACGAAGCGCGGGATATCGACCAGCAGCTTGGTTCGAAGGAGAAAATCGATGCATGGTTCGATGCCAAAACAAAGGGACTGAACGAGTGGCAGAGGGCTGCCCTTCGAGAACAGTGGGGAACCATGCAGCATGTGCTCAGCTCCCGGTCACGGATGAATCGGGTAGTCAATGATATTGTCTTTGATTTCAGTGTAAAACCCCGCCTCAATAGCCATCGCGGTAACGCTATTCTCGTTGCTTCGAGCATCTATGAGGCCTGCAAGTATTACGAACTCTTTCAGAAGTCGGTATTTAAAGGCAAGTGCGCTGTGGTGACCTCCTACAATCCCCAGACAAGGGATATCACAACCGAAGATACCGGAGCCAATACGGAGACCGACAGGGAGTTTATCTACAACACCTACAAGGCACTCCTTCAGGGAGTTGAAGCTGCGGCGGGCAAGTCAAAAACCGAGAGCTACGAGGACAGCGCCAAGAAGCTTTTCAAAGAACAGCCTGCGACAATGAAGCTCCTGATCGTTGTCGATAAACTGCTGACTGGCTTTGATGCACCGAGCTGCACGTACCTTTACATTGATAAAAGCATGCAGGATCATGGCCTCTTTCAGGCTATCTGCCGCACCAACCGCCTTGACGGAGAGGACAAGGAGTTCGGTTATATCGTGGATTACAAGGATCTCTTCAACAAGGTCAATGATGCCCTAAAGGTCTATACTGTGTATACTTCAGAGCTGGATCACACTGGCAGCGATGGAGAGTGTGACATTCTGATGCAGGACCGGCTTGAAAAAGGACGGGAACGGCTTGACGGTGCGCTGGAAGCGCTCTGGCTTTTGTGTGAGCCGGTTGAGCCACCAAAAGGGGAGCTTCAGCATATCCATTACTTCTGCGGGAACAGTGAAATTCCGGCTGAACTTGAAGAGCGGGAACCGATTCGTTCAGCACTCTACAAGTCTACGGCCATGCTTGTCAGAGCCTACGGCGGTATTGCCGATGAGCTTGATTCTGCGGGCTACTCTGCTGCTGACGTTTATCGAATCAAACGGGATATCGACCGCTATCTCAAGCTGCGTGAAATCATCCGCAAGGCCAGTGGGGAAAGTATTGATCTGAAGGCCTATGAGGCCGATATGCGCCACCTGATTGACACCTATATTGAAGCCGATGAGCCACGCAAGATCTCTCCCTTTGATGATATGCCGCTACTGGAGCTGATTGTGAAATCAGGTATTGCCGATGCTATCAAAACTCTGCCTGAGGGAATCAAGAGTAGCAGGGATGCGATTGCGGAAACCATCGAGAACAATGTTCGGAGCAAGATTATCAAGGATCATCTGAACGATCCGGCATTTTATGATCGCATGTCAACGCTGCTTGACGAGCTCATTATGTCGCGCCATCAAAAAGCCATTGATTATGAAGCCTGGCTCAAGCGAATAGCTGAACTTGCCAAACGTGTAGAATCAGGCCATGGTGAAGAGACTCCCGATCAACTCGATACTCCCGGTCGGCGGGCCTTGTATAACAATCTGAAGTGTGATAGGGGAGAAAACGGGGAGCAGGCGACAAGAGTACAGCTTGCGATGATGATAGACGAAACGGTCAAACAGGTAAGGCCGAATGGCTGGCGTGGAGTGAAACCGAAGGAGAATGTTATCAAAAAAGCCCTGTTCGATGTGTTGCAGGATGAGGATGAAGTAGAACGGCTGTTTCTCGTTATTGAGCGTCAAAGAGAGTATTGAATGGTTGTCAGAGTTGATATAGGGGATATTCCGGTTGATGTGGTGCTGAAGGATATCAGGAACATCCATCTGAGTGTTTACCCGCCGACAGGCAGGGTACGTATTTCTGCGCCTTCGCACATGAATATTGATACCATCCGGGTCTATGCCATTTCACGGCTCGGATGGATAAAAAAACAGCAGGGTAAGCTGCGCCAACAGGAACGTGAGACTCCCAGGGAGTACCTGAACCGTGAGAGCCACTATCTTTGGGGTAAGCGCTACCTGCTTAAAATCATTGAAAGGGATGCCCCTTTTGCCGTTGCAATGCAGCACAGTACCATACTCCTGTATGTCCGGCCTGAAACTTGTCATGAGAAAAAAGAGGAGCTTATCGACGAGTGGTACAGAAAGCAGTTGAAGTTAGCTGTTCCTGAGCTTATTGCCCTGTGGGAGAAACGCATAGGTGTGCAGGTGAGTGAGTTTGGCGTCAGGAAGATGAAAACAAAATGGGGTACCTGCAACCCGCAGGCACAAAGAATATGGATAAACCTTGAGCTTGCCAAAAAGCCGAAAGAGTGCCTTGAATACATTGTTGTGCATGAAATGGTTCACCTTCTTGAGCGTCACCACAATGAGCGTTTTACTGCACTCATGGATAACTTTATGCCGAAATGGCGCTCTCTCCGGGATGATCTGAATCGCCTGCCCGTAAGGCATGAGGAGTGGGATTATTGAATGTTTTTCATAAACAGTCAACAAAAAGCCGTGAGTGAGTTTGGGAGACTCTCCCTGTATTTTCCCGCTTTTATTCTTTGTGACCGCGTTTCTTGCGGAAGCAGTCGGAGATGTTTGCGGGTTTGGGACTTGTTCCCAACCATGGCAAACTATGGTTGCTGAACTTCGTTTGTAAATTCGCTTGTACGCATCTGTTTGACATAAACCTCACCGGTTCGTTCATAACAAAGATGGATTTCATGGACCCGCCAGATTTCCTCCTTGATCTTTCGTAATGACCGACGCATTTTTTTCAAGGTATTTGCTTGAGCTCACTACAGAGGAAATCTACCGGCAGAAATGCTCCGCCCTGTTCGAGCATGTCTACGAAAGCTATCCTGAACGCAATGCCGGAGTTTACGTTTAGAAGGGGGATGTGACTGTTGATGGCCGTAATTCGTAACCGGAATAGTGATCCGGATTACGACAGAGGCCAGGAGACCCGGAAGTAGTGGGTGAGTCAACCTGCAACTTTATAGGTTTGACCCATAGGCAGAAAACCGGCCACATCCCCTCGTGCGAGGCGTGAACGGATATTCTCAAACATGGTGATTGTCTCTTTAGAGTATAATCTCTCACCGCAATGGGTGCAAATATCTGCTTTTACTCTGACAACTGCGGTGTTGTTGCCTCCGAGAATCAATTTTTCAACCTCTTTTTCAATCACTTCGCCACCGCATACCGGACACAGTTCAAACGGGATCATTACTTTTTCTCCTTGTTTTCCAATCAATCCACCTTTTTGGATTCGGGCGATAGACGGTTATGATAACAGCCCATGAGTTTACTCTGTTACAAGCCCAAACACTATGGATCGGCTCATGTTGTGAGTTTTCGCCAAAAATCAAACAGCTTGGATAAGGCTTGTCTGTCGGGTATTGCTCAATTATTTCCCCCTGAAAAACGCTCTCAATAATTTCTTTAAATGTCAAATTATCTGACAGAGCTTCTTCGTAGGCATGGTCAGTAATCCTGAACATTTCAAGCCTGATTGCTTCTTCAATCTCTTTCTTGAGCAGCATTTTCGGGCGTTGGTTATCAGAATTGTATTTTGTGAAATATAATGAAATGGATTCATCTTTTCTCGATTACGTTTATTTTGCGACATCAGGCGGGGCTGGGGTAGCTGATGGAGAACAAGCAAAGAACAGAATCATCTATCTCTTTCCGGATCGGCAATGAATTATTAAACCAGGAAATGCAAAAGATTATAATGCTTGGGGAGTGAGCAAAACGCAAAATCTGCCCTTGGTAGAGGGGTGACCTGAAAATAAAAAGCCATCCGGAAGGAGAGTCCCGGATGGCTTTTGCAGTTAGATGCAGTCCTGATCTATTTCTGGTTTGCTTTATAGCGCATGTCGGGGGTTCCGTCCTTTTTGGTCGGTCCGGCAGGTTTGGCAGCCTCCTTGTTGGCCTTGAATCTCATGTCCGGCGTGCCATCTTTTTTGGTTGGTGCCGCAGTGGTGACGGCAGGCTTGGCCACAGGCTTGGCCACAGGCTTTTCGGCGGCTTTGACAGCGGCTTTGGCGGCAGGTTTGGCGGATTCGGCTTTCACGGCCTTCACCTGTTCAGTTTTTGGGGGAGCCTTTTTATCATCTTTCTTTACAGCAAAGGTTTTCGTCGGAGCAAAGAGAGAGAGTGCGAAGAAAACCGTGGTTACAAACAGAGCTGTTTTTTTCATGATTTAGATTTTTTTGGTTAACAAAGAGGTCAACATCTGACAGGGTAAATTGTTCTGTGTTTTATCCTTGATCGTAAAAATTACAAATTATTTTTGATTATTTCCCTTTGCATGGGGGAGTGGAAGCGTGAGCCCCGGGCAACAAGCTCAAACAAAGAGGGGGCTGCAGTGTGCGCCCAAAGTGGGGAGATGCGATACTCCTCGTGTCAGTTCCTGCTGTTTACCTGCGCGTCCAGGGTAAGATTCATCTGCTCTTTCAGCAGCAGCAGCCGTTCAGCAGCATCAGTATCGCCCAGAGCTTCCTGCAGTCTCAATACCGCACATTTCGCATAAAATCCGCCCTTCGGTTCCAGCTCTTTGCGTTTTTCGGTTACTCCTATTTCAATTCTTGCAAGTTCAGCTACTTCAACAAGCTCCTCGGAAATCGATGGGTCCGTACTCATCGCTTTCAGGGCATCATAAGCCGCTTTGAACCTGCACGCTTCGATCTGGTCAATAATGTCTTGCAGTTGTTTCTTCATGGTGGTGTAACGCTGATTTTTATTTCTCTACTTATTTTTTACTGGAAGCCAGTGTGACGCTGGCCATGCCATACAGGGCGAACCCTGGAATCCGGTTATGGTAAACTAAAGATCCAGAGGATTGTCAATGATCTCCAGGGAGAGCTCTTTTTGATGATCGTGAAAGCCGATACGGATGTAATGAAGATTTTCACTGTTGAAGATATCGGACCCTTTTTCTGCCGCCTGCAGAATAATATGCCCCTTGTCATGGCCCAGTTCTTTGGCAAGATTACCCCATTTCCTGAACACCAGATTGGTATAGGAGTCGCCAGTGCGGATACCAAGAAGCCCGGATTCACAGAGATCGGTAATCTGCTCGGGTGTTGACAGCATCGACATCTCCTTGCCAATCCAGATGGTGATGATCTCACAGTGAAAGGGGAGAAACAGGGAGTTTTTAATCGCAAATCCCTTTTCACCGTTCTTGACAGCAGCAAGAAAGCTTTTCATGGTATCGGGAGTTATTGATTAACGACATTCTCCTGAAAACAAATAATCAGTTGTCATAAAAGTATAGCTGAAAGCGGCGCCTTTCGCAAATGGGTAAACTGTTTTGGTTCAGCGTGAATTGGAGAATTCAAACGTTTGAGTTAGAGTACAAAAACGG
>NZ_MPJE01000036.1:0-26028 GCF_001975465.1 Chlorobium sp. KB01 | reverse complement strand
TTCTGTGCTCCATCCGCCTTGTCCTCGGGCTTCTCACGACAATAAATAGAGGTGCCCTTCTACTAAATCATCCGCCACCTTTCCGACGACGTCGTGAGCGGTTCGAGTACCGCTCAACGACGCAATCAAGTCGCGAAACAGATTTTTAGAGATACGCCTCTATTCGTCAATATTCAACAGTGCCAGGAAGGCTTCCTGGGGAACCTCCACCCTGCCGACCTGTTTCATGCGTTTTTTGCCCTCTTTCTGCTTTTCAAGCAGCTTGCGCTTGCGGCTGATATCGCCGCCATAACATTTGGCAAGCACATTCTTGCGCATCGCCGATATGGTTTCGCGCGATATCACCTTGCTGCCGATGGCCGCCTGTATGGCGACTTCATACATCTGCTTCGGAATGATCCCTTTAAGCTTCAGGCAGAGCTTCTTGCCCCAGTCATAGGCTTTCGAACGGTGTACGACAATCGAGAGCGCATCGACCGTATCACCGTTCAGAAGCACATCAAGCTTGACCAGTTCGGACTCACGGTACCCGATGTACTCATAATCCATTGAGGCATAACCCTTTGAAATCGATTTCAGGCGGTCATGAAAATCAAAGACGATCTCGGCAAGCGGAAACTCGAAATGCATGATCACCCTCAGGGTATCAAGATAATCGGTGTTCTTGTACTCACCCCGCCGCTCCATACCGAGCTTCATGATGTTGCCGATATAGTCAGCCAGTGTAATAATCTGCATGCTGACATAGGGTTCTTCAACCAGGCTTATCCGTCCGGGTTCAGGCATCTTTGATGGATTGTCAACAATAACCATCTCTGAGTTGGTCAGCATAACACGGTACTCCACATTCGGAACCGTGGTAATGATATTGACTCCATATTCACGTTCAAGCCGCTCCTGTATGATCTCCATATGCAGAAGACCGAGAAAGCCGCAGCGAAAACCGAAACCGAGCGCAACCGACGTTTCAGGGGTGTAGACCAGCGAGGCATCGTTCAGGGCAAGCTTTTCAAGCGATTCACGCAGGTCCTCGAACTCATTGGAGTTAATAGGATAGAGGCCGCTGAAGACCATAGGCTTGACATCCTTGTATCCCGCAAGACGCTCTTTTGCCGGATTATCGGAAAGTGTGACCGTATCGCCGACCTTGGCATCCTTGACATCCTTGATGGAGCAGATCAGATAACCGACATTACCGGATTCAAGAATATCTTTCGGCTGCCGCTTCATGCTCATGGTGCCGATTTCGTCAGCAAGAAAAAGCTTGTCGTTGGCAAAAAACTTGACCCTGTCACCCTTTCTAAGAGAGCCCTCAACGATACGCAGATAGATCACCGCCCCCCGATAGGCATCAAAAACCGAGTCAAAGATCAGCGCCCTGAGCGGGAGATGATTGTTGTCGGCCGGAGCCGGAACCCGTTTGACAATAGCTTCAATAAGTAGGTCAACGCCGATACCGGCCTTGGCCGATACGGGAATAATATCCTCACGCTTGACACCGATCAGATCGATAACCTGACGGGCAACGCCCTCAACATCGGAAGAGGGAAGATCAATTTTATTGATGACCGGAATAATGTCGAGCCCGGCATCTATGGCGAGATAAAGGTTGGCAATGGTCTGCGCTTCAACACCCTGTGTGGCATCAACCACAAGCAGCGCGCCTTCGCAGGCCGCAAGCGAACGTGACACCTCATAGCTGAAATCGACGTGACCCGGAGTATCAATAAGGTTCAGGGTGTACTCAATACCATCCTGAGCCTTGTACTTCATCTGGATGGCATGGCTTTTTATGGTAATACCGCGCTCCCGCTCAAGGTCCATGTCATCAAGAACCTGGGCGGAGGCCATCTGGGTGCGGTCAAGGGTGTGCGTTATCTCCAGCAGGCGATCGGCCAGTGTGGATTTTCCGTGATCAATATGAGCGATAATGCAGAAGTTTCTGATACGGTTAACTTCTGTACTGGGCAAGGCCATATAAAAGGGCGTTTTATTCTGGTAAAAATTTCAAGGTGAGAATATAAGCAATTAATACGATTGTGCCGACCCGGAGTCAAGAGAGAAGCTCTGATGCTGTTTCTGAATGATTTTAAAGCTCCGTGGGAGCGCAACATGCGTAGCACTTGGTTATAATTGCTGGCAGAGAGTGAGTGAATGAGGGCTGACGACACAAAGCTCGCCAGCGAAAGCGCATTAGCGCAAAGCGTCCGTCTGAAGCACATTGTCAGGCATGGTTTCAACCGGCACCATCTCGTCAATTATCGTTTCTGGCGCAATATCCTGTTCGTGCGGCCAGGTAACAGCACCAAAAAGAGTACCGACCTGATTGAAATAATGCACATCTCTGAGTTCCCTGAAGACACCGCGATCAAGGTAAGGCTTCATATCAAAAACACCCTGACGTCCATCTTCAATTTCCACATAAATGCGATAATCAGATAACGGTTTGACAGCTTTTATATCCCAAAACATACCAGACCTCACAGTGGTGTAATTTTACATGGTTCTTCCCCATTAACCGCTAACTCCCAGTCAACCATTAATTCATCACGATGTAATTCAAACGGATAATGATTCCGTAAAACATTGATATGATTGGCATTTTGCATGTTCTCCTTTTTTTATACCGAACGACGAAACTGTACGGTAGTGCCCGGCCATCGACACAGTTTCGTCGTTCGGTAATCATATTTTTTCCATACCCGATCTCTGTCCGCAATTTCATAGGGAGGCTATATACCTTCAATGGCTTTGGAAAGAGAAACTTGCTTCAATCGCTTGGCATTATTGGATTTGAAGAAATTTCGGTTTCGGCACACATTCCTTCATCGCTACCGCACTCTGGACAAGTCGTATTATCATCACTATCAGTCCAAGAGAAACCACATTTGGCGCACGAACATTCCCACACCGTAGTCGTCTTTGTCTTTCTGCAATTTACGCATCCTGGACAGTCTCTTTGTTCAGCTACGGTCATCTTCCCGGTGCCTCTGCATGTAGAACATGTTTGGTCTAAAACCTTGCCTGACCCATCACATGCGCCACATTCATACTTCACGTTTACGACAATAACTCCAGTACCATCGCACATCCCAAGCTTCTCATTCATTTCACGTCCATCCTTCTTACCAAGACAATTACCGTTGCACGTTACTGAAAACTCCCGCCCACATTGGCAAGTTCCACTCAGAGTTACGGGATCAGTGACACCGGGTTCATGTCCGCATTCGCCCACATAAGCGCCACAATGATTACAATACATGTCCTTTGACATATTGCATCCTCCCTTTTTTTTCTATAACAATAATCAGATGGATCCGCCTAAACTGCGGATTTTTGAATTATAACCCACAAAAGAAGCCACATGCTGCTGTTGCAGGGTGCATATACTGACATAGTACGCAGATATCCGGATTTTTCCACGGATGATGGCGTATTTTTCAACTATTGATGAAAGAGTTAGAATAAACGTACCGGGGACACTGAGGATTATGTGATTTGCCGGGCAGTCCACAAGAACAGATCACCTGCTGCCTTGGTGATCGTGCTATGGCAAGTAGTCCCGGAAATCGCGTTCAATGAAAAAAATATTTGTAAGTATAACACTTGGTGATATATTTTAAGAAATGAGAGTGTTCAAATACAAATGGTTTCACCGCTGGGCAGAAGAGGAGAAACTGTCAGACAATCTGCTCAGTGAGGTTGCGCGACAGATCATCAATGGTCAGGTCGAAGCTGACCTCGGTGGTTACTTGTTCAAAAAACGAATACCGAGACAGGGACGCGGAAAAAGCTCCGGATACCGGGTAATTGTAGGGTACAAGAGGCCGGATGACAGTCGCATTGTTTTCCTCTATGCGTTTCCAAAAAACAGCAGATCAAATATCACTCTCAGAGAAAAAAGTGCTCTTCAACTCGTTGCAAAGAGTTTTATCCTTGCAACTGATGATCAGATCAATAAACTTTTAGCGAATAAAGAATACAGGGAGATAACTGATGAGTGAAATACTCGATATCGCACACGAAATGGCACAGGGCCTGTTCAAAGCAGGTGCAATGGATGCTGTAACCATGAGGACAGTGGAGGCTCTTTGCTTACCATCGAAGCACTCTTACGAGCCGGAGGATATTCGCAGAATTCGGAATGAAAACCATGTAAGCCAGGCCGTCTTTGCTGCAATGCTCGGCATAGGCAAAACAACCGTTCAGCAATGGGAGCAAGGTCTGAAAAAACCTGGTGGCGCAGCCAAACGACTACTGGATGTGATCGACCGGAAAGGAATTGCGGTACTCGGTTGAAATAAGGTACTGAATACTACAGGAAACAGACTATCCCGTTCAGTGCAAGGTCGGAGTTTTTTTATCGAGTCGAACTATTGACTTACGGGTAGAGGCTGTGCCCGGTGTTTTTTCTGAGTCTTCACGCTTCAATCCCAATTGAAAATCAATGATATCCTTACCCAAGGCAGCCTCAAACTCAACAATGGTTTTCAGGGTAGGATTTGACCAGCCTGCCAGAATTCTGCTGACATAAGACTCTTTTTTGCCCAGCTTGTCTGCCAGTTCACGTTGCGTCATACCAGTTGATTCAAGCAGTTCATTAACCTTGACGGCAAACTCACCCTGCCGTTCAACATATTTTTTGGTAACGGAGGGTATTTGCTCAACGACTTTTTGAAACAGTGAATTGCTCATGATCTATCCCCGGATGTAAACATAAGGTTGCCACTCATTTTGCCTGTATCGCGTTCTATTTTGATCTCACAGGACCTCTGGCGCTTTAAAATCTGTTTGTCAATCAACTGTAGTTCAGGAACAATATGCCTGAGTGCGTTGTCTTTCTGATAGGTTTGAGCGGTTTTAATACCGCCGTTACCAGCAATCACCAAAATTGAAGACCAGCGCAAACAGTATAACCTGATCCTCCCTTTCTTCAAGGCTGCTATAGAATCTGTCCGCAATCCTTCGTTCATTTCAAAAAACTGCTCTCTGAAACCCAAACTGTTGGTCATACAGGAAAGACGTTGAACGATTTCGTTAAACCCTCTTTCCTGATGCAACTGCTCGCTTTGAAGAAACTTGTCAAGTTCACTCTCTTTCTCCCCGCCAAACAAAATCGAGTAGAGTGCACCGCATTTTCCTTTATCGACCAGTACTATTTCAAAACCTTTTTTCACTTATAAGTTAAGTTTCTTTTTAAAAAAGAAAACAAAAACAATGATTTTTTATTCTTGATAGAGACAGACTGAGCTTTATTCCCACCTCTTGCCTCCGAATATGGATCACAAGAGAAGTGAAATGTATTTCATGCGTAATTTAACGCTTGAGCAGATATTGAACAAACATCGTGTAATGAGGGTCCAGATTCAGGGACGTAAGTGACAGAGGTAAGTTGATCAGAAGTAAAAGCTGGATTCCTCTCTGCGTTCGGAATGACAAGTGAGACGGTTAGGAATGACACATAAGGGGGTTCGGGATGGCAAGTAAAGGAATTCGGAATGGTAAAAATGAGGGTGGATCTACACCGCCAGTACGATTTATCGGGTTCTGTAGGGGCGTAGTGGCCCCGCCCTTAGACAAAAGAGATCGTATCCCGGTCGTGGCGGAAGCCGCGAAGGAACTCGGTGGCTTCCATTGGTTTGCGGCCTTCGAGTTGCTGAGAGAGCAGTTCAATCCAGCCGTCAGAGCCTTTGGCATAGAGGTGGCCATCCTTGACAAGAATGGTGCCGGGAGATTCGGATGAAGATGCAATTCCGGAAGCAGCCACAGTTGCCTTGAAGATCTTCATGGTTTTACCTTCAAACGTGGTCCATGCAGAGGGCCTCAGGGCAAGACCCCTGATAAAGTTATGAAGCTCCTTTGCCGGCTGCGACCAGTTAATGCGGGTGTTGTCGCGGGTGAGTTTGGGTGCACGGGAGGCAAGAGAATCATCCTGACCGAAAACCGGAACCGAGCCGGAAGCCATCAGGCGGAGGGTTTCGACAACAACCCCGGCTCCGATTACCGAAAGGCGACGGGCAAGACCGGTGGCATTTTCTTCAGGAGCAACAGGAGTTTTTGCCGTGAGAATGATGTTTCCGGTATCAACACTCTTCTTGAGAAAAAATGTTGTCACTCCGGTCTCCTTTTCGCCCCGGATAATGGCCCAGTTGATCGGTGCGGCTCCCCGATAGGCGGGAAGAATCGATGCATGCAGATTAAACGCTCCAAGCCGGGCCTGTTCATAAACCTCTGGAGGAAGGATGCGGAAAGCAGCCACAACAATGGCGTCAGCCCGGCAGGCGGCTACCGTTGCGGCAAACTCCGGACTGGAAACATCATCGGTTTCATAAACCGGCAACCCAAGCGCAAGCGCTGCCTGTTTTACAGGGCAGGGTTCCGTTTCGGCATTTTTTTTTCTTCTGGGCTTGTCCGAACCGGTGACCACCAGAACCGGTTCAAATTCACTCTTCAATTCAGCTATTGCCTGCAGGGAGGGAACGGCAAATTCGGGTGTTCCCATAAAAACAATTCTCATAACAATTCAATATGAATTAGACTCAACCCTGAGTTGCAACATTGGCTGGAGAGACAACAGGATACTCCGCGTCGATAATACCCGAGGCAATATCCGTCAGCTCTTTCTGGATTTTTTTCCGGCTGCGCTTCTCCATCCGGTCAACAAAGAGTGTCCCGTCAAGATGATCAATTTCATGCTGCAACGCTCTGGCCAGCATGCCGGAGAACTCACGGGTCCGCTCCAGGAAATGCTCATCACGGTATTTAAGCGAGATGACGGCCGGACGCTCCACATCACCGTTTACCCCGGGGATGCTCAGGCACCCCTCTTCCATAACATTACATCCGCTGACAGCGAGAATGTGCGGATTGATGACCACCATCGGCTTTTCATTGGCATAGTTGTCAATGCAGGAGAGATCCAGTACAAGAAGCCGCACCGAATGGCCGACCTGGGGGGCTGCAAGCCCTATGCCTTCGGCGTTGCGCATCGATTCGAACATGGAGGCAATAAGCGCCTCAATTGCGCTGTCAATCCCTTTCAATGGTTTGGCTTTCTGTCGAAGAATATCATCACTATAGATGTTGATCGGTAAAATCATACGCTTTACTGCTTTTTTTCAGGGCATAATCTGCAATATTGAAAAAAACCTTGGCCGTCTGCATAAAGTTGCCGGACAGACAAGGGGTGAAGAGCTGAAACATGGCTGATAAAATAAGGAATATCTGTCAGATTTCATTCCTCCAGACCTCTACCAGCGGCATCTTCCGGAAGGAGAGAGCCGGTTACCCGCCTTTGGACGAATCCGATCTCTTTCTTTTATAGGCCGCGCCAACCCTGTCAAAAACCTGTTTAAAACCCTGAAACCGGCCGAAAGTATTTTTAACCGACTCAACTGCACTCTCTGCACCGGTATCGTCAATGCTGCCGCTCTGTACAGGATAAATCAGGATAAAGCTGTTTTTCCGGAAGAACCGGTTAAGATAGAGCGGAATTTTGGCCATTTTGCTGTGATAGGAGAGATGATTTTTCCGGCTCATGACAACGATGAGGTTATCATCATTTTTTATCTCCCGGGAGAGTACGAGAAAATCATTCCAGTCCCTGAAAACCTTGTATTCGGCATCGGAAATAGCTGCCGAATAGCGCTCTTTCAGAAAAGCAATGGTTGGCTGTGCTGCGTAGAGCACCAGTCGGCTTCCGGTGTTTTTCTGTATGATTATCAGTTTCTGCAGCCAGTGCTCAAAACCGATTTCATGTTCAGCCTCGGCAGGAATAACAACTACAGTCCGCCTGATTGTTGCCAGAGGCTGAACAGATTTGTAGATAAAGGTTGTAACGTTGCACCGTCCGAGAATGTTCTCCGATGCGCTGCCAAGAATACTGTCGGTAAGCGGGCTTTTGTGATGCAAGCCCATAATCAGGTCGGTGATCTTCTGCTCCCTGATCACACCGGCAATGCCATTGACCAGATCACTGTCATAACGGATCAGCGGAATCAGCTCATGATCGGTTGAGGAGGCTGAAACAGCGGCTTTTTCCAGAATTTTACCGGCATTCCTGGCAGCAGCATTATCGCTCATGCTGTTATCGGCAACATGCAGGGCATAAAGGGCATTGCGGGTTTTATGCGATTTGATGGTAATGCCGAGATTGACCAGTTCATCGACCGTAGTGAGATCGTTCATCGGAATAAGTATCCGTTCTTCAGCCGTCAGAACTCCGGTTTCAGTTACCTCCTCTGCCGCTTCGGCAAGCGCAATATTCTCGGCCCCTCTCTGGCCGACAAAGGTAGCAAGCGTACAGGTGACCAGAACAAAAAGAATAGTACCGTTCAAAACACTTTCGTTGAGCAGCCTGACGGGATTGCCTTCGAGAGTGTAGCCGGTAATAATATTGTAGCCTATCAAAACCGTTGCAAGAGCTACAGCGGCATGTGCACTGATAAGCCCGAATATCAGTCTCCGCTGGTCAACTGAAAAACCGAAAAGCTTCTGGGTTATCCATGCTGAAAAATATTTGGCTACTGTAGCGGCTACAGTGATAACAATGGCCACCTTCAGGGTGTCATAATCCTTGAAAAAAGCCTGAATATTGATAAGCATGCCGACTCCGATCAGAAAAAACGGAATAAAAATGGCGTTTCCGACAAATTTGATCCGGTTCATGAGCGGTGATGTATGCGGGATCAGACGGTTGAGGGAGAGCCCGCCGAGAAATGCGCCGATAATTGCATCAACACCTGCTGCCTCGGCAAGAAAGCCTCCGAGGAAGACCATTGCAAGCACAAAAAGATACTGAAGCACGCTGTCATCAAAACGCTTGAAAAACCATCGGGCGATGACCGGAAAAAGAAGCAGAACAACAAGCCCGAACAGGGTGATTGAAATCAGTAGCGTGATCCAGAATGTGGTTGTCAGAACCCCGGAGCTCATGCCTGCGACAACAGCAAGAACAAGCAGGGCGAGAGTATCGGTAATCATCGTCCCGCCGATGGAAATATTCACCGCTCTGTTTTTTGCTATGCCGAGCTTGCTGACCAGCGGATAGACAATGAGGGTGTGGGAGGCAAAGATACTGCCGATAAGAATGGATGAAAGCAGTGAAAAGCCAAGGATATAGAGCCCTACAACAATACCAAGGGCAATAGAGATGAAAAAGGTATAGAGACCGAAAAGGATACTGTTTCCGCTGTTTTTGCGAAAATCAGCAACGTCTATCTCCAGCCCGGCAAGAAACATGATATAGAGCAGACCAACCGTTCCGAAGAGGATAATACTGCTGTCCCGAAGCATCAGGTTAAGCCCGTGAGGACCTACGAGCGCGCCTGCAATGATGAGCGTGACAAGGCTCGGAATTTTAAGCCGGTTGAGAAGAAGGGGGGCAAAAAGAATGATAAACAGTATCAGTGAAAACTGTAATACCGGATTTTTCAAAGGCAGAGATATATCAATCAAGCTCAGGAGCAGCATCATGTACAATCCAGAAGTTATTCACTTGTCCTGCCGGTACTCTCTACAGGACTGGCCATGCTTTCAAACCAATCAAAAAAGGCATGCCGACAGTGAATTGAGGGTTACGTTCTGCTGATAACAGGAAAAAGATCACCATCACTGATGCCTGCCTGTTTTCTTACCGGCAAAACCCTGTCCGGAAGCAAATATGCATATCTTTTCAGTTGAACACAAACCATCAGACAAGCCAGTACCGCCAGAGGAATTCCCGACAGCGCTATTGCACTGTAAAAGCAGTGATTATATTACCTCCACAACCAGAGATGGCGTTCCATCAAACATTTTGACTGCACAACAATGCACTGGATCTACCTTATCATTGCAATCCTGTTTGAAGTATCCGGCACTACCTGCATGAAGTTCTCCTTCGGGTTCAGCAAACTTGTGCCATCACTTTTTATCTTTATTTTCTACGCATTGAGCTTTACCTTTCTTTCGCTGGCACTCAAGGTACTTCCTGTCGGTCTGACCTATGCCATCTGGTCTGCGGTCGGAACCGCAATCATTACCCTTATCGGTGTTATCTGGTTCGGCGAAGGAATCAATGCCGTCAAGCTCTTCTCCCTGCTTTTCATTATTATCGGCGTGGCAGGGTTGCATTTCAGTCAGGAACATGTTCACTAACAGATGAAGCATCAACATCCGATATACAGAAAGATTGTCGTAAAAGTCGGCACCAACGTCATTACCGGCAAAAATGGTCAGCTCGACCTTGAGATTCTCGGCAGCCTCACCACGCAAATTGCCGAGCTTCAAAAACAGGGAATCCAGGTTATTCTGGTTTCATCCGGTGCCGTCGGGGCAGGCCGCTCGGTGGTAAAGCTCTCCGGAACGCTTGCTCCGGTTGCGGCACGGCAGGTACTGGCTTCAACAGGTCAGATAAAGCTGATCAGCACCTACAACGATCTCTTTTTGCAGCACGGGCTTGTCACGGCACAGATACTGGTCACCAAGGGAGATTTCCGTGACCGTCAGCACTATCTCAATATGCAGACCTGCTTTTCATCCCTTCTGCAGCAGAATATCATCCCTGTTGTGAACGAAAATGATGCCGTCTCGGTGACTGAACTGATGTTTACCGATAACGATGAGCTATCCGGCCTCATTGCATCCATGATGGATGTTGAGGGATACATTATTCTCTCGCATGTGGACGGGCTGTTCGACCTTAAAACAGGCAATGGAGCCATCATAAGCGAAATCGACCCTTCGACAAAACACTTTCATCAGTATATCAATCCGGGGAAATCGGAGTTCGGACGCGGCGGGATGCTGACCAAATGCCACATAGCGCAGAAACTCTCCCGGCTCGGCATAACCGTCCATATTGCCAACGGGCGTACGCCGGGTATTCTGCTCTCGATTCTCAACGGAGAAAAAACCGGTACGAGATTTCTCGCGCAAAAACCGACCCATGGGCCGAAACGGTGGATCGCAAACAGTGAAGGGCTTGAAAAAGGTGCTGTCACCATCAACAAGGGTGCGGAAGAAGCGCTTGTGGGTGATGAACGGGCCAACAGTCTTCTGCCCGTCGGTATTGAATCCGTTGAAGGGCGCTTTCTGAAGGGCGACATCATCAAAGTCTGCTCGATGGATGGAGCTGCGCTCGGGTACGGAATGGCGCAATACAGCTCCGAAAAAGCACTCCAGGTGATGGGCCGAAATGGCCAGAAACCATTAATTCACTACGATTATCTCTACATAATATCCTGAAATCCGCAAAACATGCAGGAAACCATCATTCGACAGCTGGCCTTGGTTCAGCAGGCAAGCAGAGAGATCATCACCCTCAGCGATGCAAGTATCAACCTTGTACTCTCTGACCTTGCACAGAAAATCCCCCTGCACAGCGAAGAGCTGCTCAATGCCAACATGAAAGACCTTGAACGGATGGATCCAGCCGATCCGATGTTTGACCGTCTGATGTTGAACGCTGCACGTCTTGAGGGGATTGCCGGGGATATCGGCAATGTTGCCTCTCTCCCCTCTCCGCTTGATATGGTGCTTGAAGAGCGGGAACTGCCTAACGGCCTTGGACTGAAAAAAGTAACCGTGCCCATGGGCGTGATCGGCATCATCTATGAAGCGCGCCCGAACGTCACCTTTGATGTTTTTGCGCTCTGCCTGAAATCCGGCAATGCGACGGTACTCAAGGGCGGCAGTGATGCATTGTATTCGAATTTGGCCATTGTTGAGCTGATTCACTCGGTACTCAGAGAGCACAACATCAATCCCGACGTGCTCTATCTGCTTCCGGCTGAACGGGAAGCAGCCGCCGTGATGCTCAATGCGGTCGGCTATATCGATATGATCATTCCCCGGGGCAGCCAGAAACTGATTGATTTTGTCCGCAACAACGCAAAGGTTCCGGTTATTGAAACCGGTGCCGGAATTGTGCACACCTACTTCGATAAGAGCGGCAATCTTGAGCTTGGCAAAAAGGTCATATTCAATGCCAAAACCCGCCGTCCAAGTGTCTGCAACGCTCTTGATACGCTGGTGATTCACCATGACCGTCTTGATGATCTTGCAGCGCTTTTGGAACCGCTGCAGGAGAAGCAGGTGGTGCTCTTTGCCGATGAACCGGCCTTTGGCAAACTGCAAGGGTGCTATCCTGAAGCACTGCTGAAAAGGGCCGAACCGGAACACTTCGGCACCGAGTTCCTTTCACTGAAAATGTCGGTAAAAACCGTCTCATCCCTTGAAGAGGCTCTGGATCATATTGCCCGATACAGCTCACGCCACAGTGAGGCAATCATAGCCGATGACCCTGAGGCAAAAGCCGCATTCCTCAAAAGGGTTGATGCCGCCGTTGTCTATGCAAACACCTCAACCGCTTTCACCGACGGAGCACAGTTCGGCCTTGGAGCGGAGATCGGCATCAGTACCCAGAAGCTGCATGCCAGAGGCCCGATGGCCCTCAGAGAACTCACTACCTACAAATGGATCATCGAAGGTGACGGACAAGTGAGGCCGATGTGATGGGTGTGGAGAGATGTTGTTTCTAACAAAGGACTCTGCATTATTGGGGAATAAAGTAAAGTCAATTAATCAAAGCCATACCAGAGAAGAAAAAGGCAACAACAATGGGAGATATCCGGGGGTGTTCAGAAGATTGAAAGCGAAAAATCCATACAAATCGCTTCATTATCTTTGCATCTCTTGTATAGTGATATCACATTTAGTATCATACATCTTGTGAGCCAAGCAGATAAAATCCTTCAGCAGATGCAAAACAATCCGCTGGACTGGCGGATTGAAAGTCTGAAAACCGTTGCCGGCGCTTACAACATCGAATGGCGGCAGCGAGGTACAAGCCACGTCGTTTTTGTTCGCGCTGATGGCCGGACGTTACCCGTCCCTGCTCATAGGCCCATTAAACCGGTATACATAAAGAAATTTGTTGATTTTGTAATGGAGTGATCTATGAAAGATTTAAGCAAATACCCGTTTGAAATTCGCCCTCTTTCAAAAAAAGAGGGTGGTGGTTATATGATTTCATTTACTGACTTTTCAGAGTGTATTTCAGATGGCGAAACAATAGCGGAAGCAATTGAAAATGGTATGGATGCCTTGCATGAAACTATTGCTGCCCTTGAAAGCCTGAACATGCCTGTTCCGGAACCAGATAGTGGTGGCTCGCACAGTGGCAAGTTTATTCAACGGGTTCCTAAAAGTATTCACGCCCGTTTGGTTATGAGAGCCAAACAAGAGGATGTCAGCATGAACTCTCTTGTACTATCCATACTCGCAGAGAGCCTGGGCAAGCGCGAAAAAGTTTAACAAAACATTGACCATGCTTGAAGCCAGAAACATCACCAAGTCCTATACCCTTCCGGGGCAGCAGGCAATTCCGATTCTCAGGGGAATCGATCTCCAGATCGGTGAGGGAGAGATGGTTACCATTGTCGGCGCATCGGGCAGCGGCAAGACAACACTGCTCAATGTGCTCGGCACGCTCGACACACCCGACAGCGGAGAGATCCTCTTTGACGGAGAGCGGCTCTTCATGGATAAAAAATACTCCCTCTCCCCGAAGGCACTGGCAAAGTTCCGGAACCGGAAAATCGGGTTTGTCTTCCAGTTCCACCACCTCCTGAGTGACTTCACTGCCATTGAAAATGTTGCGATGCCGGAGTTCATCGCAACGGGGAAACTCCCTCCGGCAAAAAAACGTGCCGCCGAGCTGCTTGAAAGCCTCGGGCTCTCTGAACGGTTCGACCATCTTCCCTCGGAACTCTCCGGCGGAGAGCAGCAGCGGGTCGCCATTGCCCGCGCCCTGATGAACCGGCCAAAGCTTGTGCTTGCCGATGAGCCGAGCGGCAACCTCGACAGCAAGAACAGCCGCATGCTCTATGAGCTGATGGCAAAACTGAGCAAGGAACGCAAAACCTCCTTTATCATTGTCACCCACAACGAGGAGTATGCCGCCCTCTCCGACCGCTGCCTCCACATGCAGGACGGATTGCTGCATGCGGGCATTGAAAAAATACTGTAAAATACCGAAGTCTCTCTACTTGTTTTTCAGTAGTTAGATTGCTAACATGAAGTCGTACTTTCGTACTAACGATAGCAAAGCAATCATGGCACAAGTCCGAGTAAGAAACAAACACCAGATCACGATACCCTCGCGTATTGCTGAATCGGCTGACATCAAACCAGATGACATGCTTGATGTCACATACAAAAACGGTGTTATTACCCTTATACCCGTCGCAAGAACCAAGAGGAAGGACTCTCCGCTGGCTTATGCCGGCATCGCAAGAGGGTTATGGGGTAAGACCACATCGGAAATTGAGATTGAGCTTGGGAAAAACCGTGGATCATGGGAGCGCTAAAGGATACGCTCGACCTGTTACAGGGTCAGCAGGTCTATCTGGACACCAATATTTTTATCTACTTTCTGGACCGGAACCCCGATTACTTCCCATTTGTGCAGCCAATTATTGAGGCTGTTGCATCTGGATCAATAATTGGCTGTACAGGAGATGCTGTGATTGCAGAAATACTTGTAAAGCCTTACCAGTCAGGTAACTTCCAACTGGTTGCAAGCATAAAATCGTTTTTCAGATCAGAAAATTTTCTCTCTGTATATTGCCACAATGCTGAAGCATTTGATCTTGCTGCACAATTGAGAGCCAACTACAACCAAAAATTTATTGATGCTTTGCACTACGCAACGGCAATTATAGCAGGGTGTAAATTTATCATTACCAACGACAGCGGCATCAAATCAAACAACCTCATTGAGGTAATCCATCTTTCCGCATTGCTGGCCAAATAAACTGCTGATCTATGAACGAACGACCTTCGATCCATAAACTCGGGCCGGTTACCCTTGCACCCTCGGTTCTCCCCCATCATGCCTGGACCTATCTCTTCGCAGCTTTTTTCTCTATCGGACTGGTTACCTTTGTTTCAATCGGGCAGGCCTATATCCTCAATGAACACCTGAAAATCCCCACCTCCCGGCAGGGAACCATCAGCGGCAACCTTGTTTTCTGGACGGAGATCGTCACCCTGCTCTTTTTTGTGCCAGCCGGGGTTCTGATGGATCGTATCGGTCGCAAACCGGTCTACAGTGCAGGATTTGTCATTGTTGCACTGGCTTATGCGCTCTACCCTCTCTCCCGATCTATTGAAGAGCTGACCATCTACCGGATGATCTATGCGCTTGGTATTGTTGCCCTTACCGGAGCGCTCTCCACGGTGATGATCGACTACCCTGCCGAGCGTTCAAGGGGAAAACTTATTGCCATCACCGGATTTCTCAACGGCCTTGGAATTGTTGCACTGAACTCGTTTTTCGGCGGCCTGCCGCATCGGCTGGTTGCAAAAGGGTTCAGCGGCAGTGATGCCGGGCTCTACACCCACTTCGCCATCGCCGGAGTTGCCCTGATTTCCGCTGTCGTTGTCGGATTCGGACTTAAAGGGGGTACTGAAGTCCGCAAGGAGGAGCGCCCGCCTCTGCGCAACCTGCTCTCAAGCGGTATCAGTTGCGCCAAAAACCCGAGAATCCTGCTCTCATACGGCGCAGCGTTTGTGGCCCGTGGGGATCAATCCATTATCGGAACCTTTCTGCCGCTCTGGGGAACAACGGCGGGAATCGCCATGGACATGGAACCTGCCGAGGCGGTCAAAAAAGGAATGATGATCTTTATCATCTCACAAGGAGCGGCTCTGCTCTGGGCACCGGTTATCGGCCCGCTGATCGACCGGTGGAACCGGGTCACGGCACTGATTGTCTGCATGGGGCTTGCAAGCGTCGGCTATCTTTCACTTGGCCTTGTGGGTAATCCGCATGAAACGGGATCAATCATCTTTTTTATTCTTCTCGGTATCGGCCAGATCAGCTCCTTTCTCGGTGCTCAGTCACTTATCGGTCAGGAGGCGCCAAAAGCAGAGCGGGGATCGGTAATCGGGATGTTCAATATCTGCGGTGCAGCCGGAATCCTTGTCATCACAACTGTCGGAGGACGGCTATTTGACTCCATGAGCCCCAAGGCGCCGTTTATTGTTGTCGGCGCCATCAATACGGTTGTCATGCTTGCAGCGCTCTATGTCCGGATCAAATTCCCCGGTAGGGGCTACAACAGGGAGGAGCACGATTCTCCCGAATGATACGAAAAGAAAAGAAAGAAAGTGGACGTAAGTGGACGAAGAAATGGTGGACAGAAGTGGACTCAAGTGGACAAGAGGAAGAAATTACCGGATAGTGAGTTCAGAGATATTTCAACTCCCCCGAGGAGGTCGGGGGAGTTGAAAAAATGTCAGGCGAGCAGAACCTCGCATATCCTCTCTACCTCCTCATCCTTCAGGTAGGGATGCATCGGAAGCGAAAAGACTCTTGAACTCATATCCTCTGAAACCGGGAAATCCCCCGCTTTATAGTTGAGCGAAGCATAGGCTTTCTGGAGATGCAACGGAATCTTGTAGTAGATCATGGTCGGTATCCCCTCTTTCTGCAACGCCTGCATGAGCTGATCGCGCTCTGAAGATGAAGCGGCAAGTACGGAGTATTGCGCCCATGCCGAACGGTATCCTTCAGGAATCCGGGGTACCGTGACTTTTCCCTCAAGCCTCCTGCTGTAGGAATCAGCAACACGCTGGCGGGCATCAAGTTCGTCATCAAATATGGCAAGTTTTTCAAGCAGCACCGCAGCCTGAAAAGAGTCAAGCCTGCCGTTGATACCGATCCGCTCATTATTGTATTTGTCAACACCGCTGCCATGAATTCTGACCGAACGCAGCAGCAGGTCAAGCTCATCATCATCAGTAAAGATAGCTCCGCCATCACCATAGCAGCCGAGCGGTTTGGCAGGGAAAAACGATGTCGCCCCGACAAGACCGAAACTACCGGCTTTGCGCCCTCTGAAACTGCCGCCAAAACCCTGTGCGGCATCCTCAAGGATCCAGAGATTGAACGAGGCGGCGACCGCTTCGATACGCTCATAATCAGCCGGCAGCCCGAAAAGATCGATGGGAATAAGTGCCTTTGGCTTCAACCCTTTTGCAAGAGCCTCCTCGACACCCCTTCCGACAAGCTCGGGGTTGATATTGAAGGTTTCAGGACAAACATCAACAAAGACCGGCGTCGCACCGGCAAGACTGATCACTTCAGCAGTAGCAAAAAAGGTAAACGGCGTGGTCAGCACGGCATCCCCCGGTCCGATCCCTTTTGCAAGCAGAGGCATGAGCAGGGCATCGGTACCTGATGAGCAGGAGACACAGTGACGTGAACCGACATAAGCGGCCAGACGTGACTCAAGCTCGGTCACTTCCGGTCCCATGATAAACTGGCAACTATCCACAATGCGCTCAAGGCGCTCAAGAAGCGGTGTGCGAATCCGGTCTTTCTGTGAAAGCAGATCGATAAATTGCATGATAATGGGGGGTAAAATCAATGATCAATTGAAACTGTAAGTCAAAATACAGCTTCATTTCATTCTTTCAAGCGCTGAGAACATTTCCCCCGACCGGCCCGGAGGGTGAAGCACAATCCTTCCCTCCCTGCCATTTCCGATAGATGGTGACACAATCAGATTGAAACCGGGTTTTGTGCTCCATAGGATTTTTATGTATATAGTACAACAGACACGTTTATTTCGTGTCGCACAGTAATATGAAGACAATCTTCCCTGGATGAGCTCCTTCTACTTTCTCGGCATCGGCGGTACGGCAATGGCTTCGGTGGCTGTTGCACTCTCCCATGCAGGTCACGCCGTAACCGGCTCGGATACACAGCTCTATCCGCCCATGAGCACTTATCTTGAAGAGCATAATATCCGCTACTTCAACGGATTTGCTGAAAAGAATCTGCAGCATGCCCTGCCCGATTTTGTTGTTGTCGGCAATGCAATAAGCCGTGGCAACCTGGAACTCGAATATGCCCTTGACCATCATCTTGAACTGATCTCGATGCCGGATCTGGTTCGCCAGCATCTGATCGAAAAAAACACCTCGATAGTGGTGGCCGGGACACATGGAAAAACAACCACAACTTCACTCGTCGCCTGGCTGCTTGAGCACGGTGGCCTTAAACCGGGTTTTCTTGTCGGCGGAATTCCGGAAAACTTCTCCATGGGGTGCAGGCCTTCCGGCAGAATTGAAGAGGGTTTTTTTGTCAGTGAAGGAGATGAATACGATACGGCCTTTTTCGACAAGCGAAGCAAATTTCTGCTCTATCGACCTGATATCGCCATTATCAATAACATTGAATTTGATCATGCTGATATTTTCAGTTCGTTAGAGGATATCAAGCGCAGTTTCAGGCTCTTTGTCAATCTGATTCCCCGTAACGGCACCCTGATCGTCAACAGCGATGACCCGACAACCATAGAGATCGCTTCAAAGGCATTCTGCCGGGTTGAACGGTTCGGTCTGAAAACAGATGCAGAATGGAGCGCCCGTAACATCTCGGTAGCGCATGATACCTCTACCTTTGATCTCTTTTACAAAGGAGAGCTCCAGGGATCAATCACGGTTCCGCTCTTCGGCAACTACAACATTATGAATGCCCTTGCCGCAACCGCTGCGGCTGTAACTGCCGGCCTCCCTTTTGAGGCGATCGCGAAAGCCATGCCCCTTTTTCTGAGGCCGAAACGGCGTATGGAGATCATCGGCACATACCCCGGAAACATAACCCTCATCGAAGATTTTGCCCATCATCCAACGGCAATTCGGGTAACGCTGGAAGCTATCGCAGAGCTCTACTCGGGTCGAAGGGTTGTAACCTGTTTTGAGCCCCGGTCCAACACAACCACCCGGAATATTTTTCAGCAGGAGCTCTCGGAGTGTTTCGGCCCGGCATCCATTGTCGTGATGGGAAAAGTTCACCGTCCGGACCGCTATAAACCTGAAGAGTGCCTCAACACCTCCCTGTTGCGGGAAGAGCTTCAGAAGCAGGGTAAAACGGTCTTTCTTTCAGGAGAAAAGCCCGGAGCCTATCCTGACAATATCGTTCACTTCCTGAAGCAGCAGATCCGGGATGATGATGTTGTTGTCGTACTGAGCAACGGCAACTTTGGCAATCTGAAAAACATGTTGCAGGAAAGTTTTATAAAAATTTCCTGAATATTTCAATTTTGATATTATATCTTCACTGATATTTTTTAAATAAAAACCGGCACAGCCCTGCCTGTTTTTTTGACAGCTAACACTAACGCAATACAAGACCGGAAGGACATTATGGCAAAAGTTAAAGTCGGCATTAACGGATTTGGCCGCATCGGGCGTCTGGTTTTCCGCCAGGCAATGGATAACCCGAAATATGAAATTGTTGCAATCAACGATCTCTGTGACCCGAAAACCCTTGCTCACCTCCTGAAATACGACTCCACCCACAAGAAGTTCAATGGTGAAGTCAAAGTTGAGGGTTCAAATCTTGTCGTTAACGGCAGGGTTATCACCATCACCGCAGAGCGTAACCCTGAAGCGCTTCCATGGAAAGCACTTGGATGCGATCTGGTTGTAGAATCAACTGGTATCTTCACGTCGCGTGAAGGCGCAACAAAGCATCTTACCGCAGGAGCAAAAAAGGTTATCATCTCCGCTCCTGCAAAGGATAAAATTGATGCCACCATCGTGCTCGGGGTCAATGGCAACTCCATCACCGGCAAGGAAGAGATCATCTCTAACGCAAGCTGCACCACCAACTGCCTTGCTCCTATGGTTAAGGTTCTTCAGGACAGTTTCGGAATCGAAAAGGGATTCATGACCACGGTTCATGCCTACACCAATGACCAGAACATCCTTGACCTTCCTCACTCCGACCTTCGCCGCGCCCGTTCAGCAGCGTTGTCAATCATCCCGACCAGCACCGGTGCAGCAAAAGCCATCGGCGAAGTTATTCCCGAGCTTGTTGGAAGACTTGACGGTTTCGCCATGAGAGTCCCGGTACCGGACGGTTCGGTTACCGATGTTACCGCAATTCTTAGCCGTGCAGCATCAAAAGATGAGATCAATGCAGCAATAAAGGCTGCTGCAGAAGGTCCGATGAAAGGATATCTTGAGTATTGCACCGATCCGATCGTCTCCCAGGACATCGTCGGAAACCCTCACTCATGTATTTTCGACTCTCTGTTGACCATGAGCTCTGGCAACTTAGTAAAGGTAGTCGGCTGGTACGACAACGAGCTTGGTTACTCAACCAGAGTTACCGATCTTCTCGGAATCTACTCGCAGTACGTATAACCTTTCTCACGAGAATGAAATATTCTAAAAAAGGCGCTCCAACAGGGCGCCTTTTTTATTGCCCTCGACAGTTGATCAGGACGGCATTCTTGGAGTTGACCGGCTGAATATGTAATTTTACGTTTAGTTCCAGTCTACCAATAAGCCGCAACCATTCACTTCTCCCATGACCAATACAGCTTCCAAACCTATGAAAGCCCTCATCCTGTTCGACAGCAAAACTTCAGGAGGATCGACCGAACAGCTTATCGATGCAATTGGCCGGGAACTTGCGGCAACCGGTGCATACGTGGAAAAAGCCAAATGCAAAAGTCTGGGGGATTACAGCTTTGTGGAGGAGTTTGACGTTATCATCATGGGAGCCCCGATCTACTACCTGATGGTCTCTTCTGAACTGCTCGGCGCACTCCTGCAAAGCAACCTGAAAAAGTTTCTGCAGGGCAAAAAAGTCGGCCTCTTTCTTACCTGCGGCAGCCCGGAGCTGATGGCAAACCTGCTCTATCTCCCCCAGTTGAAGCTCAACCTTGCCGGTACAACAACGCTTGCTGAAAAGATTTTTGCCCCGAATCAGACTTCCGATCCGCTCATCATCAAAAATTATGTCACGGAGCTGGTTGCAGCCTACCGGAAGGCAGAGACCAAATAACAACAGTCTGCCGATACCTTACTCCTCCGGAGCTGAAATACAATAGCCCTGAACAGAAAAACCCCGATGAAACGGGGTTTTCTGTCTGGAATCCAGGCTTATTCTCATGAAAAGATGTCGCGGGCTTTTTCAAAAAAGCTCTTGGCATGAGGATCGTTATGGGCGTCAGGAGAAATTCCCTGCGATTTCTTCAGCTCCTTCAACAGCTCCTTGTCCTGATGGGAGAGATCTTTCGGCACATAGACATTGACCTTCACATACTGGTCGCCACGTGACGAGCCCCTCAGATGACCGATACCATATCCCGGTATGCGAAGCATGGTCTCCGGCTGTGTCGAGGGAGGAATGGTGAGCTTGACCGCTCCGTCGAGCGTGGGAACGTCAACTTTCGTTCCAAGTACAAGATCCGGAAAACTTACCGCAAGCGTATAGACCACATCGTCACCATTGCGAGAGAAGAGCTCATGAGGAATCTCCTCAAGCACCACAATCAGATCTCCTGCAGCACCACCTCTCGGCCCGGTATTGCCCTGACCGCGCAGGGTGAGATAGTTGCCGTCCTGCACACCTGCCGGAACCGTGACCTTGACCGTAACCTCTCCAAGCTTGATCCCCTCCCCGTAACAGGAGGTACAGCGATCCTTGATAATCCGGCCTTCGCCTCCACAAGTGGGACATGCCGCAATATTGACAAACTGGCCGAACATGGTTTTTTGGGCCTGGCGAACCTCTCCTGTACCATTGCAGGTCTTGCAACTCTCGGTAGCTCCTGATTTGGAGCCGCTGCCGTTACACTCTTTGCAGGCAACCTGCTTTTTTATCTTCAGTGTTTTATCAACACCTTTGGCAATCTCCTCAAGGGTAAGTTTCAACCGGATTTTCAGGTCGGTGCCCTGGATTCCGGCAGATGCCCTGCCCTTTCTGGCTCCGCCTCCGCCGCCAAAAAACTCCTCAAAACCGAACGGTGCACCACCGCCAGCTCTTGACCTGCCGCCGCCGAACATATCGTTGACTGCACTGAAAATATCGCTGAAGTCACTGGCTCCGCCATACTGCCCGCCGCTGCCTGAAGCCGCTGAAGAGCCGACACCTGCATGACCGAACTGATCATAACGGCGCCGCTTGTCATCGTTGCTCAATGCTTCATAGGCTTCATTGACCTCCTTGAAGTGCTCCTCTGCATCCTTGTTATCAGGATTTTTATCAGGATGAAACTGAACCGCCAGCTTTCTGTATGCCTTTTTTATTTCGTCCTTGGTCGCCGAACGGCCAACGCCAAGAACCTCGTAATAATCTTTCTTCATAATATCACCAGCAAATTTGCTTCTCTTTTGTTCATTGTTAAAAATCGGACGATGCTATCTGGCAACAATGACCTTGGCATGCCTGATAACCTTTTCACCCAGAAGATAACCGGTCTGATACTCTTCAATAATGGTATCCGGTTCTGCTTCAGGATGATCAACCTGGGAGATCGCTTCATGAAAATTGACATCAAGCTTCCCGCCTATCGACTCAATCGCCTTGACGCCCTTCTGTTCGAGCCAGCGGTCAAGACTTTTCCTGACAAGTTCTACTCCGGCAATATAGGGCGCGGCTTCGCTTGCAGTTTCTGTATTTGATGGCGCGTGAGCAAGAACACGCTTGACATCATCGACAACCGGAAGCAGTTCCCTTATAATATTCTCAAGTGCACGCGAAGAGGCCATCATGGACTCCCGCTCCTTCTGCTTGCGGAAATTCTCAAAATCCGCCGCTCTGCGAAGCAACTCGTCACGAAATTTATTAACCTGCTCCTGCTGACGAACAAGCTCGGCTTCAAGTTCAGCTACCCTGTCAACCGGCAGATCACTTTCGGCTGCTGACTGCTCCGGGGATGTTACCTCTTCCGGTACAGCAGTTTCCTGATTCTCCTTATTACTCAAGGGTTCATTCGTTGCGTGCTTAGTCATAAATATATTTTCTTGTTAGTTAACATCCGACAGTTTTGCTGACAGAGAGTCAGCCATATAGTTGATTACACGTACAGCGTGTTCGTAATCCATACGTTTCGGCCCGAAAATACCAATTTTCCCGACCATATTCCCAATATAATAGGGTGTTGAAACAATGGTCAGCTCTTCGGCCTGCCGTTCACTGTTCTCCTTGCCGATACTGATGGAAATATCGATACCGGAGGGCCTGATCACCTCAACCAGGGGGCCATTGTTTTCTACCAGCTTGGCCATGCTGAACTTGTCCTCAATCATCGTAATGAGATCGCGTACCTTTTCCGGCTGCTTGAACTCGGGCTGATCGACAATGTACTCTGTACCGGAAATATAGAGCCTCTCAAAAATAGGGGACTCATCAAAAAGTGTTCCTGCTGAACGGACAACAAGATTTTTCAGGGCAGCGTCACAATCACAGTCATAAAGTCGTTTTGCAATGCTCCGACGGATTTCAGCAAGTGTCAATCCGGCGAGTCGTTCATTGATCACATCGACAACGTCATCAACAGTCTGCCGTGATACCTCAAGATCAAGTTCCATCACAATGGTCTTGACAAAGAGCGACTGAATAGACAAAATAACCATCATTCGTGTCGAACTCAGAAGCACCATGTCAAGTTTTTCAAAGATCGCGTTTGAGAGTGTCGGTGAGAGCACAACACTCAGATTTCTTGAAATTGAACCAAGCACTTTGGCCGCCGACAGCAGCACATCGGCCGAGGCCCCCTTGCGTTCAATGCCGAACTGGCCGATATTGGCGTCAATGCGCTGTTTCTCCTGTTCATCAAGTGACTGGACCGTCATAATCAGGTCAACGTAATAACGGTACCCCTGATCGGTAGGAATCCTGCCTGCCGAGGTATGAGGCTGGCTGATATATCCTGCATCTTCAAGCTCGGCCATGACATTGCGGATCGTCGCATCGGAAAGGCCGAGTTTGTAGTTCCGGGCAATATAGCGAGAGCCTACCGGGGCTGCGGTAACAACATAGCTCTGAATTATGATGCCGAGTACCTGCCGCTCCCTTGCGTTAAGATTACGAGATGTCATCAACGTAGACCTTAGTCAGTCCCTTTGGTTTCAGTAATAATACATTTCACCCCACCCGGAAGTTCCGGGGGTTACCATCAATGTGCTACAATATAGTGCTGTGAAAGCGTTTTTACGAAAAAAACGCGACCCGGAGAGACTCTCTCTCTCTTGCTGGCAATCGAAAATAACCGGGGTATCGCCTTTTATAGCCGTGAGCGGTTAGAGAGTAAGGCGGACAGAGTCGCGAATCGTCTGGATAGAACAACAAGAAATAATTCCAAGCCTCTACTCCTCAACACGCCCCACCGGGTATAAATTTCAATCGACGAGTCTACCCGAAATAACCCGGTCAAGTCCGGAATAGTCCTTGGTGACCGTCAGAGCTGAAAATCCATGACTTTTCATGATCTCTGAAACCAGAGCCGCACCATCGGCATGCAGTTCAAAAAAGAGTTTTCCTCCCGCCGTCAAAAGCTTTGCGGCCTGCCCGGCAACGGACCGGTAACACTCAAAACCATCCGGAGTCGTCAGTGCAAGTTTCGGCTCATAATCCCGAACCTCCTTCTGAAGAGAGTCCCACTCACCATCCGGAATATACGGCGGATTGGAGAGAATGAGCGTAAACGGCCCTGTGGAAATCCTTTCCGAAAAATGATCGTCAAGCATATCAGCCGTAACAAATGAAATCCGTGACTCGACACCGTGACGCCCGGCATTCCGGCGGGCAACGGCGAGTGCATCCAAAGAACAATCGACGGCCGTGGCCGTAAGCGCCGGGCAGAGTTTTGCCATGGTTACGGCAATACATCCGCTTCCTGTCCCGATATCCAGAATGTTCGCTTCACCCGGGCCGCCCCTGCCGGAATAGCCGAGAGATTCCAGCGCCTGCTCCACAAGCAGTTCGGTTTCCGGACGGGGAATAAGTACCCGCTCATCTACACTGTACTCCAGCCCGTAAAAGCACTGCTCTCCAAGAATGTACTGCACCGGGCGCCCCTCAAGCCGCTGGCGGCAAAGATCCCGGAAACGATCAAGCTCATCCTCGTAAACCGGTCTGCTGTAGTGCAGATAGAGTTCAAGGCGGCTCTTGCCTATAACGCTACCAAGAAGCAGTTCCGCGCTCAGACGAGGCTCATCAACATTTTTTTCCGTAAAAAACCCGGTTGTTCTCCTGAGCAGTTCAACAACCTGCCACTCTTTATATTCTTCCATCCCACTCTGTTAATGCCGGCATGCACAATGCGCTTCCAGAACAGACCAGGCTGTGCAATACCGGAGCAATTCGTTTTAAAAAAGTCATAAGAGAGGTAACATTACAAAAATTACATTAGCTTTTACCTATGATAGATACGATACTGCGCCTAACCCGACCAACTGACACCCTTAACGCCACGATACGATGAAAAAACTTCTGTCTCTCCTCCTCATCATGCTCTCTCTTTGCTCGGCAGCTCCAGCATCTGCCGCAGCGAAATTTACCGGCATCATGGATATGTCGCTTAAACTTCCGAGCGGTTCCGCGCTTGTCACCTACACCTTCGGCAGCGGTACCCAGCGCATGGATATGCTCATGCGGATGAATAAAATACCTGAACCGCTGAAAACCTCCGTCATCACCAGAGCTTCCAGTCCGGACCAGGCTTACATCATCAATCATGAATCAAAAAGCTACACAATAGTCAATCTCAAAACTGCTGCCGAAAACTCACTGCTGCTTGATTTTGACACCAACTATAAACTTGCAAGGCTTGGAAAGCAGGTTATAAAAGGTTACACCTGCGAACATATCAGCCTGACCAGCACAACCGAAAAGCTCGAACTCTGGGTAACGCGCGACCTTGGTGATTTTTCCACCTTCAGAATCCTTCAGTCGCAGAATCCGCGCCTCTCCAATACCTCACTTTCGCAAACCCTCAAGAGCGCAGGCATAGAGGGATTTCCCGTCAGGATTATCCAGAAAAACGATAACGGTCTCTATGTGCTTGATCTCATAAAAATTCAGCCAAAAGCGGTTCCTTCATCCGAATTCGCTATCCCGTCTGGATACGTAAAGGTTGAAAACAATCAAAAACCCCTCGGCACGCAGCAGAAAGCACATCTTAAAAACCTTATGGAAAAAATGAAAAAGTTTGAAAAGTAGGGTTTTGCGCTGAG
>NZ_MPJE01000035.1:0-7512 GCF_001975465.1 Chlorobium sp. KB01 | reverse complement strand
CCGAGACCTGTACCGGTAACCAATTGAATTTATTTGATTTATAATTGGACAGTAGTGATTATAGGTAATAAAAAAACACGGCAGTGCGCCATATATATGAATGATACAACAAGCGTTATAAATTCTCTTTTGCTTGATGAGCTGTTTTCCGGTTATCGGGAGGTGCTGGGGGAGGATTACGATGCTTACCGGAACCACTGTCTGAGGGTTTTCAACTTCTGCTGCTCCCTTGCAAGGAAGCGGGAGGTTGACCTGGATAAAATTGCCATTGCGGTCTTTTTCCATGATCTCGGGATCTGGACAGAGAAGAGTTTTGATTATCTGCCCGCTTCACAGCTTCTTGCCCGCAACTACCTTGAAAAAAACGGAAAAGGGGAGTGGCAGAGTGAAATAGAAGCCATGATCGGGGAGCATCACAAGCTGACCCGATACAAGGAGCATCCGGAGTGGCTGGTTGAACTCTTCAGGAAAGCGGACTGGATTGATATGACTGGCGGTTTGCTCCGCTTCAAGCTGAAGGATGATTTTGTAACCGATGTGCTTGAGGCCTTTCCCAATGCCGGATTCCACAGAAAGCTTGTGCAGCTTGCCGGTGAACGATTCAAAAGTCATCCGTTCAGTCCGTTGCCGATGATGAAGCTGTAGACGCTCCGCTATAAATTTCTTCCGCAATTCGAATCTTTTTCCGGCCCCGAATGTGTCGTGGACTCGCTCTACGTGTTCACATTTTTACTGATGGGAATCTCTATTAATGGTCGTGAGCGGTTAGAGTGCGATGTGGACGGAGCGCAGAAACCGGAGTGTACACGAGAGTACATGAGGATTTCGAGCACCGCCCAACGAAGCAATCGAATTGCGGAACAAATTAATAGAGGTTCCCTTAGTCGCGTTCGTAGTCAAGTGCGGGCGCCAGCCACTTTTCAGCTTCACCGATGCTCATCCCTTTTCGACAGGCATAATCCTCAACCTGATCCCTGCCGATTTTTCCGAGCATGAAGTACTTTGCCGCCGGGTGAGCGAAGTAGAGTCCGCTGACTGAAGCGGCGGGATTCATGGCGAAGGTTTCGGTCAGGGTGATACCCGTACTTACTTCGGCATTCAGGAGGGTAAAGAGCTCCGCTTTTTCGGTATGATCCGGGCAGGCGGGATATCCGGGAGCCGGGCGTATGCCCTGGTATTTTTCGCCGAAAAGCTCTTCGGGCTTGAACGCTTCATCGGGAGCATAACCCCAGAGTTCACGGCGCACTTTTTCGTGCAGCATTTCGGCAAATGCCTCGGCCAGCCGGTCGGCAAGAGCCTGTGTCATGATTTTGTGATAGTCGTCCTGCTCCAGCGTGAACTGTTTGAGAGCTTTTTCAATGCCGAGCCCTGCGGTCACGGCAAATCCGCCAATGTAGTCTTTCACTCCTGAATTGACGGGCGCGACGAAATCGGCAAGCGCAAGGTTTGGTTCGCCGTCCGCTTTTTTCTCCTGCTGGCGGAGCGTGTGGAGGGTTGCGAGGGTGGTTGTGCGGTTTTCGTCACTGTAGACTGCAATGTCATCCCCTGTGCTGTTGGCCGGGAAGATACCGGCAACACCTTTCAGTCCGAGCATCTGTTCGCCTGCTATTCTGTCGAGCAGGATTTCAGCATCGTTGAAGAGTTTAGTTGCCTCAACCCCGTACTTCGAGTCGTCGAGAATCTGAGGGTAGCGGCCATGCAGCTCCCACGCCATGAAAAACGGAGTCCAGTCGATATAGGGGCGCAGGGCTTCAACTGTCACATTTTCAAGCAGGGTGATTCCCGGTTTGAGCGGTTTGTAGACGGTAGAGCTGTCCCACTTCAGCGAAGGGGTGTTGCTTCGGGCTGCGGAGAGAGGGATATAGCTTTTTGCCGATGAACGTGAAGCGTGGCTCTCCCGCAGTCCGGCCTGCTCCTCCTTGAGCTTTGCGATGTAATCCGGGCTGAGTGCAGGATTGAGCAGGCTGTTGACTACCGGAACACTCCGGGATGCATCAAGCACCTGAACGACTGCTCCGGAGTAGACCGGCGAAATTTTCACTGCGGTGTGCATTCTTGAGGTGGTGGCACCTCCGATGAGCAGAGGAATCTTCATGCCGAGCCGCTCCATTTCACGAGCCACGTGCACCATCTCGTCAAGCGACGGGGTGATGAGTCCGCTCAGCCCGAGCAGGTCGGCTTTTTCACGCTCCACGGCTTCAAGGATCTTTTCGCAGGGCATCATAACGCCGATATCAACGACCTCGTAGTTGTTGCAGGCGAGCACAACGGCTACAATGTTCTTGCCGATATCATGCACGTCACCCTTGACCGTCGCAAGCAATATTTTTGCTGCGGCACGGGTGTCCTTGTTTTTGGCTTTCTCCTCTTCAATGTAGGGGATGAGGCAGGCAACCGAGCGTTTCATGACTCGGGCACTTTTGACCACCTGCGGAAGAAACATCTTGCCTTCGGCAAAGAGATCGCCGATGGCATTCATGCCGTTCATCAGTGGCCCTTCAATAACCTGCAGCGGGCTCGGGTAGAGCTGGCGTGCCTCTTCGGTATCCTCTTCAATAAACTCGACAATGCCCTTGATGAGCGCATGGCGGAGCCGCTCTTCAACGGGAGCATTCCGCCATTCGGCTGCTTTTGCTTCAGTTTTCTCGCCGCCACCCTGGATGGTTTCGGCAAAGCTCACCAGTCGTTCGGTTGCATCCTCCCGGCGGTTGAGCAGCACATCCTCGACACGAAGCAGCAGTTCCGGTTCAATATCCTCATAGATGGCAAGCTGGCCGGCATTGACGATGCCCATATTGAGCCCGGCTTTGATGGCGTGGTAGAGAAAGGCTGCGTGCATCGCCTCCCTGACCGGTTCGTTGCCCCGGAAAGAGAATGATACGTTGCTGATTCCTCCCGAAACCTTCGCATAGGGAAGGTTCTCTTTGATCCATCGGACCGACTCGATAAAGTCAACGGCGTAATTGTTGTGCTCCTCGATACCGGTGGCAACGGTCAGCACATTGGGGTCGAAAATAATATCTTCAGGGGGGAAGCCCACTTCATTGACCAGAATATCGTATGCGCGTTTGCAGATCTCCTTGCGCCGCTCCAGGCTGTCCGCCTGCCCCTTTTCATCAAAAGCCATCACAACGGTTGCGGCGCCATACTGCAATACTTTTCTCGCTCTCTCGCGGAAAAGTTCTTCACCCTCCTTGAGACTGATCGAGTTGACGATGCTTTTGCCCTGAACGCACTGGAGGCCGTTTTCAATGACCGACCACTTCGAACTGTCAATCATTACCGGAACACGGGAGATTTCGGGTTCGGATGCAATCAGGTTGAGAAACTCTTTCATCACTTTTTCGCTCTCAAGCATCCCCTCGTCAACGTTGACGTCAATCACCTGTGCGCCGCTCTCCACCTGCTGGCGGGCAATCGAGAGCGCTTCGTCGTAGTTGCCCTCCTTGATGAGCCGGGCGAATTTTTTCGAGCCGGTTACATTGGTGCGTTCGCCGACGTTGATGAAGCCGGTGGTGCTGTTTACAAAGAGCGGTTCAAGACCGGAGAGCTGCAGCTCATGCTTTTTTACGGGTCGCTGGCGCGGAGTCAGCCCTTTGACCGCTTCGGCAATTGCCTTGATATGCTGGGGAGTGGTGCCGCAGCATCCGCCGACAATATTGACAAATCCTGAGGTGGCAAAGTCAGCAATTTGCGTAGCCATATACTCCGGTGAGTCGTCATACTCTCCGAACTCGTTGGGCAGACCCGCATTTGGATAGACGCTCACCAGACTTTCTGCAATGCCTGAGATCGACTCGATAAAGGGGCGCATCTGTTTTGAACCCAGCGCACAGTTCAGACCGATGGAGAGCAGGTCGGGCATGTGGGCGATGGAGATCCAGAAGGCTTCGGTGGTCTGGCCGGAGAGGGTACGTCCGCTTGCGTCCACGACGGTTCCGGAAACCATGACCGGTACCCTGTTGCCTGTACGGTTGAAAAACTCTTCAATTGAGTAAAGTGCCGCCTTGCAGTTGAGGGTATCAAAGACCGTCTCAACGAGCAGCATATCGACGCCCACCTCCATGAGCCCTTCAAGCTGGAGGGTGTAGTTATCGACCACCTCCTTGAAGCTTACAGCACGGTACCCCGGATTGTTGACATCCGGCGACATCGAGAGGGTTTTATTGGTCGGGCCGATGGAACCGGCTACAAATCTTGGTTTATCGGATGTTCGGGCGGTATACTCATCCGCCGCTTTTCGTGCAAGCCTGGCCGCTTCAACGTTCAGCTCCCTGACCAGATGTTCGGCACTGTAGTCTGACTGGGAGATCGGATTGGCATTGAAGGTGTTGGTCTCTATAATGTCTGAACCTGCTTCAAGAAAGTCGCAGTGCAGTGCATAGATGATGTCGGGCCTTGTGAGAACAAGTATATCGTTGTTCCCCATGAGCGGATGCGAGTGGGTTGCAAACCGCGAGCCCCGGTAGTCCTCTTCCTGTAATTTATGGCGCTGGATCATGGTGCCCATTGCACCATCGAGAACAAGGATACGCTTTTCGAGCAGGGTAAAGAGAGTTTCTTTCATTCTTTATGCATGACTGCGTTTTTTTGAAAAAGAGGATACAGGTTGCCAATATACGATTAACTCTATAAATCTGTTCGCTCCGGCTGTGACGAATGCACAGATTTTACTCACTTTCCGGTGCACTCTCTTCATGGCACCTCTGATTAATTGTCGTGAGCGGATTTATTCTTAAGCCCCTCAAGCCATGAGCGGATCAGCTCTATCCCGCTGTCCGAAATCTGATGCGCTATCGGGTACTCGCGATAGATCAGCTCATCCACATGCTTTTCAAGCCATGCATTTGCGGCCCGTCCCTTGGCTATCGGCAGCACTTCGTCAAAGAGTCCGTGCATCACGAGAAAGGGGAGCTTGCGGAGCAATGGAGAGGCTTTTTCGGTCGGCATGTTTTTTTCGGGGAGCTGACCGCTGAGCGCAATCACACCGTGCAGCAGTTCAGGCGCATTGAATGCGGTGAGGTAGCTCATTACCGTGCCCTGGCTGAATCCCATGAGAAACACCTTCTCTCCTGCCGGACGGTACTCCTCGATCAGCTCTCTGACGAAGCCGATCAGTTGATGCAGGGCCCGCTCAGCGGCGGCGTGATCGACAATGATGCCGTTTGGGGTAAACTCAAGCGGAAACCATCCGTACATACCGTAATCCATAACCTGGGGCGCCCTTGCACTGATGTAGCGGAAATCCGGCGGTAGAGCGGGAGCGATCTGGATCAGATCTTTTTCATTGCTGCCGTAGCCATGCAGCATAAGAACGAGTGGTGCATTGTCCGGTTTCTCCGGAGCCTGTTCCATGTAGAAGAGGGAGAGCTCTTTTCGTTGAAGCATAATATAAGATTGCCGTTTTACTGATTTATATCGTGTATGACTTTGGTGATGAATCCTCCGCCGAGCACTTCGCTCTCCCGGTAGAAGACCGCGGCCTGTCCGGTTGAAACCCCGCTTTTTGGTGCGTCGAATGCAACCGCCACTTCATTGTTTTCGAGAGGCTCAATGGTGCAAGGGGTCTCTTTATCCCGATAGCGGATTTTTCCCAGAGCAGTGACTGGCGCGTTCACTCCATCGATGCCGATCCAGTTGAGCCCTGAAGCGACAAGCTTTCGTGTTTCAAGCGCTGACTTCTGGCCGACATGGATACGGTTGTGCTTCGGGTCAATTTCGGTGACATAGAGCGGAACCTTGGCAGCAACGCCGAGACCGCGCCGTTGGCCGATGGTGTAGAAGGGGTAGCCCCGGTGTTTGCCGATCACCTTGCCCGCTTCGTCAACAATCTCACCGCCTGAAACCTTTTCGGCAAGGCCGGGAATTGCACCTTCCAGGTAGCTGCAGTAGTCGTCCTGCGGCACAAAGCAGATCTCCTGGCTTTCCTTCTTCTCCGCCGCCCTGACACCGAATTCACGGGCCAGTCTGCGAACTTCGGGTTTCACCATCTCACCGAGCGGCAGAAGGGTTTTTGCAAGGTCGTTCTGAGAAAGCATCCAGAGAAAATAACTCTGATCCTTTTCCGGGTCAACGCCCTTGTAGAGCCGGTAGCGGCCGTCGCTGAATGAGGTGGAGGCAAAGTGGCCCGTAGCGATAAAGTCGGCTTCAAGCAGTTTCAGCCCTTCAAACAGCCCGAACCATTTGATTTTCTTGTTGCAGACCATGCAGGGGTTCGGCGTGCGGCCCCCGAGGTAGTCGTTATGAAAGTAGGTGATCACGTCATCCCTGAACTTCCGGCTGAGGTTGAGCGTCAGCACCGGAATCTGAAAATCAGGATGGTCGCTGATGATGAGCGGGGAAGGTTGCAGCGAGGGGCTATCCTCAAGGGAGTCAAGCACCCGGATGTTCAGCCCCGTAACCGAATAGCCCGCTTTTTTGAGCAGGCAGGCGGTTGTGGCAGAGTCCACTCCGCCGGATATGCCGACGACAACTTTTTTCTGTTCGCCCATAAGTCACCACTATTAATTTATTGCGCGATTCGATTGCTTCGTTGGGCGGTGCTCGAAATCCTCATGTACTTGCGTGTACATTCCGGTTTCTGCGCTCCGTCCGCCTCGCCCTCAAACCGCTCATGACAATTAATAGAGGTGCCTGTAAGTTCCTCACTCTCTTGTAGGTAACTCCTTCGGGCCAAATAATTTGTCAAAATCTCGGTCGTGGTTTTGAGTGCGAAACCGAATTGGCTGAAACTTACATCTTTTTCTCGATTTATCCGGCACACCACTTCCTCCATTTTGCTCGGTTGGTATGGTGTATATTTTTGATAACCTCAAGCAGTTAATTACATTAATAGAAGTAGTTCCGGGAAAGTGACTGATCTGTATAAACCGAAACAAAAAGCACAGAAAGAAGTAGTTTGATTCTTTTTGAAACAGGCAGATCATTTTAAACTATGTTTGATAGAGTGGTAAGGAGCTAAGAAAATGGGGCTGGTGAGTAAACTAATTACCTTGAAGGAAAGGAACCGACAGTGAATGATTTAGTTTTTAATGTACTTCGAATCTTGGGTATCACAAGTCCAATCCTTTTCCTGATTGGTCTTATGATTTACGTTCTTCTCAAAAAGATGCTCGAAGACCGATTTGATATACTGAAGAGTGAAGAGATCGAAGGGGTAAAACACAAACTGGCAAAAGATATCAGACTTTTTGAAAACGAAAAGGAGGCGTTATCCGGTGTGTTGCAAGCGATTTCTAACGTAATAATTCAAGTTAAATCAAGTTACATAGTTTCTGTTGACGAATTTCGGGTTATTTCGGAAAGCAGGTGCGATGATCTCGAACTGGAACTTTCAAGATATGTCCTTTATGTGGATCGGGATTCCCAAGACTTGATTTCGTTAGCCATTAAAATTCTTCGAAAAAATTCTTCGTGGTTATATGATGTCACAGGTGATCATGATGACCTATACTTTAATCTCTAAGGGTCAATTCCCCGAAGCTCTGCTTCGTAAAAGAATATCAAATTGAG
>NZ_MPJE01000034.1:0-2561 GCF_001975465.1 Chlorobium sp. KB01 | reverse complement strand
TTGAATATTCCATAATTCGCCTCCTTGTTGGACGCGACATCTATATTAACACATAGGGGAATGTGCTCTTCAGCCGTGTGCTCCAGCATGAGGGGGAATTAACCAAAAAAGGTGTCACCGTCGGCACAAACGGCGGGACCCAGATCGTTGATTTGACGGTAAAACGCCTTGAGACTCCCGAATCAATCAGAGGACTGGTGATGATTGTGTTTGCCGATGTCAAAAAGTACTCTACCGGTATCCTCTCTTCCGAACTCCCCCCTGAATTCAACGGCAACAGCCTGATTGTGCAGCTTGAAAATGAGCTCAAAGAGGCAAAGGATGAGATCCTCGGCATTCGTGAAGAGATGCAGACCTCCCAGGAAGAGCTGAAATCAACCAATGAGGAGATGCAATCCGCCAATGAGGAGATGCAGAGCACCAACGAGGAGCTCAACACCTCCAAGGAGGAGATGCAGTCGCTGAATGAGGAGCTGCAGACCGTCAATCATGAACTCCAGTCGAAGGTGAATGACCTGTCACAGGCAAACAATGACATGAAAAACCTCCTCAACAGTACCGATATTGCAACCCTCTTCCTTGATGATGATCTCAATATTCGCCGCTTCACCAACCGTACCTCTACGATAATCAAACTGATTCCTGGCGATATTGGGCGCCCGGTAACCGATATTGCTACCGATCTGCACTACCCTGATCTTGAGAGCGACGCCCGTGAGGTGCTTCACTCGCTTGTGCTGAGTGAAAAGAGTGTTCCTGCAAGCAATAACCGGTGGTTTACGGTAAAAATCATGCCCTACCGTACCCTTGACAATCGCATTGACGGGCTGGTCATTACCTTCAATGATATCAGCACTGCCATCAAACTGGAGCATAGCCTGCGTGAGACTGAGGAGAGTTGCAGGTTTTTGATTGATACCATGCAGGTTGGTGCCATGATTCAGGATAAATCAGGCGCGCTCCTGCTTTCAAACCGGGAGGCCCAGCGTATTCTTGGATTCTCGGGTGAAGCGCTTCAGGGCAAAACCCTTGATCAGCTCCTGTTGAAATTTGTCCGGGAGGACGGGTCGGATTTCCCTGAACATGAACGTCCGGAATTGATGGCACTGCAGACGGGTAAACCGGTCAAAGGGGTTATTTTTGGTATAGTGGGACATTCAGACAAGGTACTCCGCTGGATCAGGATGAGCTCATTTCCCCGCATTCGAAAAGGAGGTGAGAAGCCCGATCAGCTCTACTCTTCATTTTTTGAAATCAACGATCCGGGCTCAATGGTAAACTGAACATTATCCGGTAAAACCTGAAGGTTTATGAATCCATACCCCTCCGATTCTGATGAGCGTTCAGAATTAAGCTCCAGAGCAGAAAAGCGCCTGCGGGAACGCCTTCTAAGTACTTCCGATATCCCCTCCTCCCGGGAAGAGATGATCCGGATGATTCATCAACTGTCGGTTCATCAGCTTGAGCTCGAAATGCAGCAGAAAGAGCTGATTGAGTCAAGGGCGCAACTCGAAGAGAGCCTCAATCGCTTCACAGAACTCTACGACTTCTCTCCTGTCGGTTACCTGACGATTACCCGCGACAGCAAAATTGTTGAAGGAAATCTGACCGCAGCGAAAATGCTCTGTGAGAACAGGTCCTGGCTGCTCGACAAATATTTCATAAACTTCATCACCTTCAATGACCGTGCTCTCTTTACAGCCCTGATGGAAAAGGTTTTCGCGATGAGTGACGATCTCCTCTTCTGTGAAATCGAGCTGAATAAAGAGCATCCCCACACTGAAAGCACCAGCACCGACCCGCATAATCCGGAGAGCTTTCTGGTGCGCATTGACGCCACCCTTGACAGTAACAGAGAGAGTTGCCGGATTGCAATCACCGACATCTCAAGGCAAAAAAAAGCCGAGCACGAGATCATCGATGCTCATGAACACCTGCGGATCATTCTGGAAGAGACACATGCCGGAAGCTGGGAGTGGGACACCATAACCAACGAAAACGTCTGGTCAGAGGGGCTATGGCAACTTTACGGCCTGGAACCCTGGTGCCGTGAGCCCTCCTATGAACTCTGGAAAGAGTCCATTGTGCCGGAGGAGCGCCTGGCCAAAGAGATGGTTGTTCAGTATGCGGTAGCTCAGGGTACTCCCTTCAGCCTTGAGTGGCGTGTCCATAACCTCTCAGGTGAAGAGCGCTGGCTGATGTCCAAGGGAATCCCCTTTAAGGACCAGGATGGCCAGGTAATCCGGTATGCCGGAATTGTTGTTGACATTACCGAACTGAAGCGTGCCGAAGCGATCGGAAAGAGTGAACAGCTTTTGCGCAAGAGTGTTATCGACAGCATTCCCGGTGTTTTTTATGTGATTGATGCCAGCGGAAACTTTAAATCATGGAATGCAACCCTGCGCGATGAGATTGTCGGTAAAACAGATCGAGAGATGATCAGGACGCCCTTAAACTCAGCCATTCATCCCCTTGACAGATCCCTTGTTGAAGAGAAATTTATGGCTCTTCGCTGTGTGAAGTGGGTAGTAATATAAAAAGCGTATATTACTACAGCACTG
>NZ_MPJE01000033.1:0-17395 GCF_001975465.1 Chlorobium sp. KB01 | reverse complement strand
ACTTATTTTTGGAATGCAATACCCCCAATTTTGGGCGTCATGAATTATTGAGGTTATATCGTTCCTGCGGTTATTTTCCTCATCCTTCACACTGCGCATGCTGTGATGGTATATCAGCGAAGTTTCTAAGCGATCAATCCCGGCTCACCCTATTGTTCCCAATCAGGGAACTATGTATATTTCAGACGAAACGATAACCAAATGAAGAATTGAGAGTCATATCGAGAAAAACTCTGGTTCGGTTCCGGGCGAAGCACAAGGATGCTGAACAACCGCTCAAGGCATGGTTCAGGGAGGCTGGGCAAGCTCATTGGTGTTCACCAAATGAACTGAAACAGCAATTTCCATCAGCAAGCATTCTTAGCAGCAACCGGGTAGTCTTCAACATCAAAGGCAATAAATACCGGCTGATTGCGATGATTAACTTCGATTACGGCCAGATATTCATCCGGTTTGTGGGAACACATGCCGAATATGATAAAATTGATGCAACAATGATTTAAGGAGATATCATGCAGATCAAACCGATAAAGACAGAAGAGGACTATCAGCAGGCTCTTGCACGCCTTGAAGAGATATTTGATGCCAAACCGGATACAAAGGAGGGTGACGAGCTTGAAATCCTCGGAATTCTTGTTGAAAAGTATGAAGAGGGGCACTTTCCGATCGATAATCCTGATCCCGTTGCTGCCATTGAATTTCGAATGGATCAAATGGGAATGGACCAACAGGATTTGACAAGGATTATCGGCTCAAAAAGCCGGACAAGTGACCTGTTAAACCGGAAGCGCCCGTTATCTATCCGCCAGATTCGGCTCCTGCACAATGCACTGCACATCCCCGCCGATGTATTGCTGAATGTTTAGTGCACTTTATCTCCTTGGCACCGCAATTAATTGTCGTTGACGCTTTAAGGACAATCCCGACGCAGTTGGGACCGCGATGCCTTCGAATCGCGGAACAAAGTAATAGCGGTGCCCTACAGAAGATTCTGAGCGCTGAACACCTTCTCTACAATCTCGCGGGCGGCTTTTCCGGAGGGGTGATCTCCGCCGGTGATGTTGCAGGCGAAGGCGTACTCGACTCCCCCGCTTTCGAGAAAGCCGACAAACCATCCCAGCTCCTCTTTGCCATCCGCACTCCTGCCTGATCCGGTCTTGCCATAGAGTTTTCCTTTCGGGCTCTCTGCAACAAGCATAATGTTACGAAGCGCCTTCACGTGCTTTTTGGAAAAAGGCAGCCTGCCATCAAGCAGCCTGTTCAAAAGGGCAACCTGTTCGCCTGCGCTGATCAGCACTCCGGTTCTGCCCGGCCGTGGAAGCCAGAAGGTGTCGATACCCGAAGAGATATCGCCGTTTCCGTAGCCGATACGGTTGATATACCTTTTCATTCGCTCCTGCCCGATCGCTCTCGCCAGCGCCTGAAACGCAGGAACTGCTGAAACCCGGAAGGCCTCACGGAGGGTGAGGTTGCGGTTCCACCCGTCGATATCGCGGTGCACACCGTCCCAGGCATACCATGGGTCATCGGCTCCTCTGAGCAGGCCGAGCTGGAGGCCGATCAGGGTGTTGTAGATCTTGAATGTCGAGCAGGGGGAGATTCGCCGTGCACCGAGCGCCGGGTTCACATCGGTCACCGCGCCGGAAGAGCGATTAACGATAATGAGTGCGGTATCGTATGCGCTGAAGAGCTTTCGGTCAATCTCCTCTGCGCCGAAACAGGCCGGAATGGCGAAAAAAAACAAAAGCAGGAAGAGCAGCAGTTTCATTGTTACGATCATCAGATGGCATCAGCTTGATTATGGAAAGTTCAACAAAAATCGGGGGAAAAAGAAACAATGCGGTCGGATCGGGATTATTACATCGGTTTGTTTTTTTTCGGCACACACTGAAGGTTATCTTGCATAAAAACAGTGCTCTGCATTATCCCCTGCGAGGAAACAAACACTGAACAGTGTTCGGTAACAGATTATGAGGAAATTGAGTGAACCCGGTTTTGACGAGTGGTTTCAGGCTCATATTGATGATCTCCCGCCCGGAGGGCAGGAGATAGCCCGCGTAACGGCAGTTGATCGCAACTCCTTCATGGTACGGAGTGAACACACAGAGGTTCCGGCTGAACTTTCAGGGCGCCTCTCTTTCCACATCGACTCATCCATTGAACTCCCGTGTGTCGGCGACTGGGTCCGGGTGCAGTACCACAATGACGGCGCCTCGGCAATCATCCACGGCATCTTTCCCCGAAGAACCTGTTTACGCCGGAAGCGAGCCGGAACGGAGGTGAAGTACCAGTTAATTGCCGCCAATATTGATCTCGCATTCATTGTCCAGTCATGCCACTTTGACTTTAATCTCGCACGACTGAACCGCTATCTGGTCATTTCTGCAGACGGAGGTGTTGAGCCAGTTGTCATTCTTGCCAAAACAGACCTGATCTCCCCCGAAGAGCTGGCGGAGAAGCTTGCGGCTATAAAAGCAGCCGGGATCACGACGAGAGTTATTGCACTCAGCAACGTCACCGGTGCCGGAATTGAGGAATTCCGCGAGCTGTTACACCCGGGACAAACCTGCTGCCTGATTGGTTCATCCGGAGTCGGCAAAACAACGCTGATCAACAACCTGACCGGAAAGGCTGATCTTGATACCAAAGCGGTCAGCGCAACGGGAGAGGGCACACACACAACAACCCGGCGGCAGCTCATCGTGCTTGATAACGGCGTTATGTTTATCGATACACCCGGCATGAGGGAGCTTGGCCTTCTCGGTGCCGGAGAGGGCGTCAATAAAGGGTTTGAAGATATCATTGCGCTTGCTGAATCCTGCCGCTTTGCCGATTGCAGCCACACCGGGGAGTCGGGCTGCGCAGTTCTTGCTGCGATTGCAGATGGTGAACTCGGTGAAGAGCACTACGGCAATTATATGAAACTCAGCAAAGAGTCGGAGTACCATGAGATGTCCTACCTTGAGAGACGTAACAAGGATAAGGCATTCGGCCGCTTCATCAAGAGTGCAAAGAAGAGCATGAAAAGATGAACACCATGAATAGCGTTAAAGCAAAGAACAACTGACGGTCAGGAATCTTTGCATTCCTTGCGAGTTTTGGTTTTTCTTTTTACTGTGATACTTTTAAGATCTGGTTTCCTGTTTTTAAACCTAACAGCCAAGGAGGATCGTTATGCGGATTAAACTTATTCTGATTTCTCTGTTTCTTTTTTCCATCGTTCTTTTTTCTCAGGGATATGCCGGAGAAAAGCCCCGTATCGGCGTGTTGAGGTTTACCAACCATACATCAGCAGGCTGGTGGAGTGGAAGTGTAGGGACGGATCTGCAGGATATGCTTATTGCCGAACTGGCATCAACGAACAGTTTTCGGGTACTCGAACGGAAGGAACTTGATGCGGTTATCCAGGAGCAGGATCTGGGGGCATCCGGAAGGGTCAACCCCAAAACAAGATCGAAGCTTGGAAAGATTACCGGTGCCAAATATCTGGTTGCAGCTACCGTTTCAGCCTTTGAGCAGAATACAAGCGGCAGCGGCGGCGGTCTCTCCTTCGGCGGCATCAGCCTCGGAGGCAAACAGGACAAAGCCTACATGGCTGTTGATCTGAAAGTCATAGAAGTTGAAACCGGCGAAATCTTTGACGCCCGGACTGTCGAGGCCACATCAAAATCCAGTGGGCTCAGTCTGGGAGTATCAAGCGGCGGATTTAATGGCAACCTTGGCCAGTACAAGAATACCCCTGTCGGAAAGGCGATCAGGGCCTGTATCATGGAGATAACCGAGTATCTGGAGTGCTCTATGGTAGAGGGCAAGGATAGTGATTGCATGGACAAGTTTAATGAAAAGGAGCGCTCCCGGAAAGAGAAGACCAAGAGTGCAATTCAGCTTGATTAAGAAACATGATAACAAAGGGGCGGCTCACAAAGGCCGCCCCTTTGCATATGGAGATCGTGCAGCAGATGATTAATCTTGTGTTTATAGAATAAAAGCCGGGCATGGCGGGTTTTTGTTTTGTGCGGGGCTTTGGGTACCTTGACTGGTTCAAAATCCCAATTATCAGCCTCTAAATGGCCTGTTAACCGTCGTGAGCGGTTTGAGAGCAAGGCGGATGGAGCGCAGAAACCGGAGTGTACACGAGAGTACATGAGGATTTCGAGCACCGCTCAACGAAGCTTTCGAAACGCGCAACAGGTTAATGTTTCTACAAAGATGAAATTCACCCTATTACAGACCGACCCTCATTCAGCCGCACGATGCGGTGTGTTGAGTACCGCTCACGGTGCCATACCGACACCGGTGTTCATGCCGGTAGGCACCAGAGCGAGCGTCAAATCGGTTGAGCCGCACGAGCTTAAAGAGAACAACGTCCATATTATTCTCGCCAACACCTACCATCTCTACCTGAAGCCCGGCAACGATATTCTCTTCAAGGCGGGCGGTGTCCACAGATTCATGAACTGGAACGGACCGCTGCTGACCGACAGCGGCGGCTACCAGGTCTACTCGCTCTCGGAGCTGCGCAAGATCAGCGAGGAGGGGGTGATCTTCAAGTCGCACCTTGACGGCTCCATGCAGCAGTTCACGCCGGAAAACGTGGTGGAGACCCAGCGCATTATCGGCAGCGATATCATAATGCCGCTCGACGAGTGCCCGCCCTCCATGGCTGAAAAGGAGTATATCCGCAAATCGGGAGAGCTCACCATCCGCTGGGCTGCACGGGCCAGAGAGGCCTTCGCTGCCACAACATCCCTCTACGGCCACGAGCAGTACCTGTTCGGCATCACGCAGGGAGGCATTCACGACGACCTGCGTGCAATCTCCATAAAGGCGCTGGTCGATATGAATTTTGACGGCTACTCCATCGGCGGCATGGCTGTCGGTGAACCGGCACCGGAGATGTACCGCATTCTTGAACTTTCCCACACCCTGCTGCCGGAAAACAAGCCCCGTTACCTGATGGGCGTCGGCACACCCGAAAACATCCTGAATGCGATCGAACGTGGGGTCGATATGTTCGACTGCGTCATCCCGACCCGTGAAGGGCGCAACGGCAGGGTCTATACCCGTCATGGCAAGATGAACCTCCGCTCCGCCAAATATGCAACCGACTTCACCCCGATTGACGAAGGGTTCGATAACGACGTCTGCCGCAACTACTCCCGCGCCTATATCCGCCACCTTCTGAATGTGGGAGAGATACTCGGCCTCAAGCTCTGCACCTTGCAGAATATCTCCTTCTTCATGTGGCTTACTGCAACTGCCCGTACCCAGATCCAGCAGGGGACCTTCCTTGAGTGGAAGAAGGATTTTCTGAAACGATTCAATGACCATGACAACGCATAACGTATTTCTGTTGAGCCTCGGCTGCTCCAAAAACACCGTCGATTCCGAACGGCTCATGGCGCAGGCCGAAGCCTCCGGCATCACCTTTACCGAAACGGCTGACGAGGCCGATACCATACTCATCAACACATGCGCATTCATTGAAGATGCCAAGGAGGAGTCGATTGCCGAAACGTTTGCCGCAATCGATAAAAAAACGGAAGGGAAGGTGCAGCGTGTCTATATGATGGGGTGCCTCACAGAACTCTACCGCAAGGAACTTGGCGAAGAGATGGAGGAGGTGGACGGATTTTTCGGCACCCGCGAGCTTCCCGAAGTGCTGGCGGCTCTCGGGGCAGTTTATCGCGAGGAACTTTATGACCGCCGATCACTGCTCACCCCTCCCCATTACGCATATCTCAAGATCGCCGAGGGGTGCAACCGCTCCTGCTCATTCTGCTCAATCCCGAAAATCAGAGGCCGATATATCAGCCAGCCGCCCGAACAGCTTCTGCGCGAAGCCGCTCTGCTGAAGAGTACCGGAGTACGGGAGCTGAATGTGATTGCGCAGGACATCAGCCTCTACGGCTACGACCTTGAGGGCAAAACCCTGCTCAACGACCTGGTGCTCCGCCTCTCGGATATGGAGTTCGACTGGATCCGGCTCTTCTACGCCTACCCGGTCGGCTTTCCGCTTGAAGTGATCGACACCATGCACCAGCGGGCAAACATCTGCAACTATCTCGACATCCCCCTGCAGCACGGCAACGACCGTATCCTGCGTTCAATGAACCGGGGGATCAACAAGGCGGAGACCATAAAGCTCATTGAAACCATCCGCGAGAAAAACCCCGACATACGACTGCGAACCACCATGATTGCCGGCTACCCCGGCGAAACCCGCGAGGAGTTCGAGGAGCTGTTGCAGTTTGTGGAGGAGAGCCGTTTCGACCGGCTCGGCTGCTTCCCCTACTGCCACGAGGAGCACGCCCCATCCTTCAAGCTCGAAGAGAGCCTGACGATGGAGGAGAAGCGCGAACGGGCAGCGGAGCTGATGGAGCTGCAGGAGTCTATTTCAGCCGAGAATAACCGGGTATTCGAGGGGAAAACCATCAGGGTGCTGATCGACCAGATCGAAGGCGATACCGCCCTCGGCCGCACGGAGTATGACGCTCCGGAAGTTGACAACGAATGCATTCTCTCAATTGAACACCAGTCCGTAAAAGCCGGTTCATTCTGCATGGCTGAAATCACCGACAGCGGCGCATACGAGCTCCACGGAAGGGTGATTGAGATACTGTAGTATCAATACAAACGGGTAGTGACCATGACCATCCGCTATATCACATCATCTGCACCGGCTGACACCCTTTCTGAAAAGGTGCTCGGCCAGATCCGGAGGGAGTTCGGGGCAGAGGTTGAGCCCTTTACCCTGCACCTTCCGGTGCCGGAGCTGCTTGCCGGAGTCTGGATCGCTGTCCGCGAGACGCTGCTTGCAGGGAGCGGAAGCCGCGATGCAAAAGAGGTGGTTGCCGCCGCCGTCTCGTCGCTCAACCGCTGCCCCTACTGCCTTGATGCGCACAGCATCATGGTGCTTGAGGCCTCGGGCCATGACTACTCGGATGCTCTTGCAGATGGAGCCCCGGAACAGATAGAGGATACGTTCCTCCGGGATGTTGCCGAATGGGCCGCAGCAACCCGCACCCCCGGTTCGCCGCTCCTTGCCTCACCACTCTTCAGTTCTCAGGATGCCCCTTCGTTTATCGGCACCGCAGTTGTTTTTCATTACATCAACCGGATGGTCACCATTCTGCTCGGCAGTTCACCTCTTCCCTTTACCAGCGGCATCCCGAAAAAGGTGGCCATGCAGATGGCCGCATGGTTTTTCGGAGGAGCTATCCGTATCCCGAAAAAGCCGGGAGCATCACTTGAACTGCTTCCTGAAGCACCACTGCCGGATGATCTGGCATGGGCAGAACCCTCTCCGGTGATCTCCGCTGCATTTGCCCGATTTTTTCAGGTCATCGAAAAACATGGCGCAATGGCGCTCTCCACTGAAGTGCGAAATGCAGTCCATGCCGCCGTTCAGAACTGGAACGGCAGTGACCCCGATATGCATAACCTGTGGTGTGAAGAGGCAATAGCTCATCTAACAGAAAAGGATAAAGCCGCAGGAAGGCTTGCGCTCCTCACCGCGCTTGCCCCCTGGCGTGTCGATAAAACAATCGTCAGGGCCTTCTCCTCTAACTTCCCCGGAGATGATAGGCTGATTGCTGCTCTGGCGTGGAGCAGTTTTGAGGCAGCGAAACGAACAGGCTCCTGGCTGTAGAGTTGCACTCATTTAATCTGCGATATACCCTTTTCATTCCGGACCACTCCCGATCTGACATACCTTGTTTATGGTATTTTTATGGTAGAAACTTGGAAAGGTTGGAAATATTGATTTTTATTAACAATCGTGAACGAAACGGAGAGATAATGAGTACGTTTTCATATACACCATTTGGCCCTGAAGAGCGCTGCTGCTGTCAAATGAAAAGAGATTACGACAATACCATATCCGGCTGTTGTCCATAGTTCCTCAAAAGAATTATGCCCAGCGCCGGTTCTGAATACAACAGTGAACCGGCTTTTTTTTTACCGGATTTATAACTTCGAAAACACCAACCATACCTTTTACAGGGAGAATTATCATGCATCTCAATTGGACGAAAAAAATCACCCTTGCCGCATCACTCATTCTCGCCTCCGGTCTGCCGGGAGTTGTAGCGGAGGCCGTACCGGCACCGGCAAAACTGCTCAATGTCTCCTATGATCCGACAAGGGAGCTCTATCAGAGCGAAAACGCCGCTTTCATCAAATTCTGGAAAGCAAAGACCGGCCAAACGGTCACAATCGACCAGTCACACGGCGGTTCAGGCAAACAGGGGCGTGCCGTTATTGACGGTCTGGAAGCCGATGTTGTAACACTCGCTCTCGCCTATGATATCGATGCCATTGCCGACAGCAAACTCATTGACCCGAACTGGCAGAAAAGACTCGCAAACAACAGCACCCCCTACACCTCTACCATTGTCTTTGTTGTCCGGAAGGGTAATCCCAAACGGATCACAGGGTGGGATGATCTTGTAAAACCGGGTGTATCAGTTATCACCCCGAACCCGAAAACATCGGGCGGCGCACGCTGGAACTACCTGGCCGCATGGGGCTTCAAGCAGAAGCAGACCGGTTCAGCCGAAAAAGCCAAAGCCTTCGTCAAGGCGCTCTATAAAAATGTTCCTGTGCTTGACACCGGCGCACGCGGCTCAACCCTGACTTTTGCCCAGCGCGGACTTGGCGATGTCTTTCTCTCATGGGAGAATGAGGCTCACCTGATTCTCAAAGAGTTCGGATCGGACAAGTTTGAGATCGTCACACCGGCAACCAGCATCCTTGCTGAACCTCCGGTTGCGGTTGTTGACAAAAATGTGGCCAAACACGGTACACGCAAACTGGCTGAAGCATACCTGAACTTCCTCTACACCCCTCAGTCGCAGGAGATCATTGCCCGGAACTACTACCGCCCGAGCAGCCCTGCCGCTCTGAAAAAATATGGTGCGAACTTCCCGAAAATCAAGCTCTTCACACTGAAAGAGTTCTTTGGTGACTGGCGCACAGCCCAGAAGACCCACTTCAAGGATGGTGGCGTATTCGATCAGATCTATCTTCCCTGATCGAAAGTCACTGAAGTAAAAGCTGTTCCCTGCGGAAAGCGGAATATCAGAACGATATCCCGCTTTCCGCTCTATTTGTATAGTTATTAACCTGAACGATGGCAATTTTCCAGAAAAAAAGACGAAACATTCTGCCCGGATTCGGGCTCTCGATGGGTTACACGGTGTTCTACCTCTCCGCCGTTGTCATTGTCCCGCTGAGCATGATCTTCTTTAACGCCATTCCTATGGGATGGGAGCCATTCCTGAGTGCCGTTACCGCCCCCAGGGTTCTGGCCTCCTACAAACTGAGTTTTTCAACTGCATTTTTCGCAGCCATTTTTGATGCCGTCGCCGGACTCCTTACGGCATGGGTGCTGGTGCGCTATCGCTTCCCCGGCAAGGCATTTCTTGATGCTCTTGTCGACATTCCGTTCGCACTTCCGACCGCTGTTGCCGGTATCTGCTTTGCCACACTCTATTCGCCCATGGGATGGCTTGGAGAGATAACAGCAAAATGGAACATTGAGGTGATCAACTCCCCGACAGGAATTGTTGTAGCCCTTATTTTCATCGGCTTTCCCTTTGTCGTGCGGACCCTTCAGCCGGTGCTTGAAGAGCTTGAACCGGAGATAGAGGAGTCCGCACACTGCCTCGGCGCCACCCGCCTGCAAACCTTCAGAAAGATCCTGCTGCCGCACCTCTTTCCGGCGCTGCTCACCGGTTCAACCCTTGCATTTGCCCGTGGTATCGGCGAATACGGATCGGTCATCTTCATTGCCGGTAATCTGCCGATGAAAACGGAGATTGCACCGCTCATGATCATGTCCAAACTTGATCAGTACGATTATAACGGAGCCTCTGCCGTCGCGCTGGTACTGCTCGTCATCTCATTTTCCATGATACTCCTGCTCAACGCAATTCAGGAGTGGCAACAGAAAGAATATCGCTAAGCACACCATGTCAACACCACTGCTTTCACAGGGCACACCTCCCGTTGTACGAAAAAAGATATCCGATCCGCTGCCGGTTCGTATGCTTCTGATCGCCCTTACCCTGCTCTTTTTTATCGGATTTGTTTTTCTTCCGCTCGGACTTGTCTTTGCCCAGGCATTCCAGAAAGGGTGGGAGTTCTATCTTGAAGCTGTTCGTGAGCCCTACACCATCGAAGCGGTCAAGCTTACCCTCACAACCGTAACAATTGTCGTACCCCTGAACGCATTTTTCGGGGTGTCGGCGGCATGGGCAATCACGAAATTCAGCTTTCCCGGCAAGGCAGCACTCAAAACCCTGCTTGATCTTCCCTTTGCCGTCTCTCCGGTCATCGCCGGTCTTATCTTTGTGCTGCTGCTCGGCAGCCGGACTCCTTTCGGCACGTGGCTTGGAGAGCAGGGCATAAAAATTATCTTTTCCACACCCGGCATTGTCATTGCGACCCTCTTTGTCACCTTTCCCTTTGTGGCAAGGGAGCTGATCCCCCTGATGGAGGCACAGGGACGTGACGAGGAAGAGGCTGCCCTGACACTCGGAGCAAGAGGGTGGCAGATTTTCGTCAAAATAACCCTGCCCAACATCCGCTGGGGTCTGCTCTACGGCATGATTCTCTGCGGCGCGAGGGCAATAGGCGAGTTCGGCGCGGTTTCGGTGGTCTCGGGTCACATTCGGGGTCAGACCAACACCATTCCCCTCCATGTGGAAATTCTCTACAGTGAATACAACTTTGCGGCATCGTTTGCCGTTGCCTCACTCCTTGTGTTTCTCGCCCTGACCACCGTCGTGGTCAAGAGCATCATCGAAAAAAAGTTTCAGAAAAACAGCCTACAACATTGAGATCTAATGGGTATCGAACTTCAGAACATTACCAAAAATTTCACCGGCTACACCGCGCTCGACAACATCAGCCTGAATGTTGCCTCGGGCGATCTTATTGCGCTTCTCGGGCCATCGGGATGTGGAAAAACAACCCTGCTGCGCATTATTGCCGGTCTGGAGAGCGCTGATTCCGGCAAGATCATACTTGAAGGGAAGGACACCACCAATCTGCCGCCGAGGGAAAAAAATGTAGGCTTTGTCTTTCAGCACTATGCGCTTTTCCGGCGCCTCAATGTTTATGAGAATGTTGCCTTCGGCCTCAAGGTGCTTCCTCGCAGCAAGCGACCTTCGAAGAGTGAGATCAAGGATCGGGTTGAGCATCTCCTGAAACTGGTGCAGATGGAGTGGGCGCTCAAACGCTACCCCTCCCAGCTATCTGGCGGTCAGCGGCAGCGAGTTGCCCTTGCAAGAGCACTTGCGGTCAATCCGAGAGTGCTGCTGCTGGATGAGCCTTTTTCGGCGCTTGATGCCAAGGTTCGCCAGGAACTGCGCCGCTGGCTCAGAAAGTTGCATGACGAGATTCATGTCACCAGCATCTTTGTCACCCACGACCAGGAGGAGGCACTGGAGCTGGCCGACAGGATTGTGGTAATCAACAAGGGGAAAATAGAACAGCAGGGTACGCCGCAGGAGGTCTACGATCACCCGGCAAACGCCTTTGTCTACAACTTCCTTGGCAACGTCAACGTCTTCCATGGCCGGGTACACGAAGGAGTGGTAACTCTCGGGGGGCACACCGTTGATGCTCCGGATGAACTGAAAAGCACTGAGGGAAAAACAAGCCAGACCTTTGTACGCCCTCACGAAATAGGAATCAGCAAGATCCGGAGTGAAGGTAACGATCTTGAGGGCACTGTACGCGAAATACGCCTGCTTGGCGGCCAGATCGGACTGAACATTGATTGCGAAGGGTTTGAACAACCCATTGATGCGGAGATACCGAGGGAGCTTTACCTGAACCTTCAGCTCAAAAAGGGAGACAGGGTCTTTGTCACCTTCAACAAGGTCAAGGTCTTTGCCGGAGATTACGAAATCTGATCATCTCCGCCGAGCCTTTATACCTCCATGACCCTGCTGGCGTAACCCCAGTTTCGAAGCTCTTCGGCGCTCTCTGCTCCTTCAGCGTAGAGCACAAGATGCGAAGGCAGCGGGCCGAATGCGGCAAGCAGCGCTTCTACCTTCCCTGCACCGGTAAAAACAATGCCTGAAAAGAGTGAGAGGTCAACCGCGCCCAAAAGGTTCCCCCCGGTTGTGATGTCGCCGAGAGGGACAATTTTTCCGGAAAGCATGCAGCGGTATGGATCATCACCCGTGTGAAGAATTTTCGACCGTTGCCTGCCAAGAGCGGCTGTCCGTCCGATTATTGCCAGCAGTGGAGAGTCCAGCTCAACAGTGTGCATGACTCCGACGGTCGTCATGGTCACACTTTCATCATAAAAACCGGCCTTGCGAATGAGCGCAACCGGCATCTCCCGTTCTATCCCCTCATGCAGCACTATCGACTGCAGCTCCTTCAACCGGCTGGCACACATGAAATAGACCAGGGTTCGCGGGGTGCCCCCTGCCAACACATTATGGGCACTCTGGAGTGTCACCCCGCCGCTGACCCCCCGCTGGGTAAGCGGTATAGCTGCCGATGCCGCCGCACTCAGCATGGAAGAGACACCGGGAACAACCTCGACATCAATCTGACGCTCACAGAGATAAGCCAGCTCTTCACCTCCCCTGCCGAAAACCAGGGGGTCTCCGCCCTTCAGACGCACCACAATCTGTTGTTTAGCTGCCGCAAGATAGAGCTGACGGTTGATGGCATCCTGGTCGGCATGATGGCGCCCCTTGCGCTTGCCGACGTACACCTTTTCGGCACTGTAGGCATCAAGCAGTCCTGTATCGATAAGATCATCGTAGAAGATCACGCCGGCACGCTGCAGGAGCGTGTCGGCCTTGAGCGTCAGATAGTCACGGCTTCCTGCTCCCGCTCCGGTCAGATAGACCTTGCCGTAACCACGCCGGATGTCAAGCGGGGCAAAGAGTACCCTGAGATCGGCACGCTCATATCGGACCACAATGACGTTCATGTCGTGGAGCGGATGAGCGTCGTCTCTGTCCGGAACCGTGCGCAAGGAGAGCAACGCCGCCACAGCAAACTCTTCCGGAAGAGGGTCGGGAAGCTCCGGCGCCGCCATGAAGAGCAGATCCCCGCACCCGTCAAGGAGGGCCTGAAGCGGATCATCATCAACAGGCAGCAGGCGAAATGGATCAAGAGCAAAACAGGCCGGTTCAGCCGGTGAGTGGTCAAGATGCTCAAGAAGAGGGCGGAGGGTTTCAGGATACGGGGTCATGGTTGCTGAAGAATGTTTTTATCCTGTTCCGCCACGCTACCGCTTTGCGCACATCGCTGCCGCCCGACGAGACGGCAACTGTCATTGACCCCTCAATATAGAGTGCCGGGGTAATAAAATCGCACAGTTCGGGATCGTCGGGGGTATTGACCAGAATGTTGCGGGCATTGGCCTCAGCTTTGACAAGACGGTTCACCTCCCGGTCACTGCTGCATGCGTAGACAAGAAGAACATCCTCCAGGTCCTCACTGCGGAATGGACGCAGGTGGCAGGTGGCGTCGCTTAGAAGAATCTCTTCGTCAATCTCTTCACCGATAACGGTAACCGCAACGGCAAGGCGGAGAAGCATCTGAACTTTCTCAAGGGCGGCCTTTCCCCCGCCGGCAATGAGCACTTTTTTGTTCTCGACCTTCAGGGTTATCGGCACATAGTTCATGGCAGCCTAAATCTGGTAGTCGATGATAATCTCTCTTGTTTTCAGGATATCAGCCACCTGACCGACGGCAAGAGAGACATCAGCCCCCGCAGGGAGCTCAAAATCAGGGTGATAGCGGGAAAAACCGTTTTCACCCGTGTTGATGACAAGGATATCATTGGGTTCGTTCAACTGCTTCAATGTTTCGATATCATAATCGTCGGCATCGTCGATCGTGGTGATAAAGATCAGCCCTGCATCGGTAAGAATTCGGGCCAGCTCGCCGATCCGGCGGAGCCGCTCGCCTGCACTGTCGGCATGGGTTCCAAGATCGGCATCAAGACCGCGGTCGATATTTGCTACACCAAGATAGTAGGCGTTAAGGCTGTTTTCAAAGAGCCCCCGTTCAAGCGCTTTGGCAATGGCACGCTTCCCCGTGCCGGGAGCGCCGGTAAAGACAATGAACTTCGCCTTGTGCCGGTTTGCAGCAGCCCGCTCCTCAAAGCGCACCAGCCCCGGCTCCCAGTTGTTTTCACGATCACGGATATGCTGCTGCAGGAGCGTTTCGCCTGCCGAAAGGTTCTCAAGCACAATACCGCCGCCACAAATCTCGAAATTATCAACAATGACAAACCTGCCCGTTGTTTCGCTGGCAGAGGTCGGGTCAAAGGCTATGGGGCGCGCTGTTTCAAGAATACACTCGCCCACATCTCGGCAGTCGAGCTGCTGCTTGCTGCGGCTGTAACTCAGATCCGAAGCGTCAAGCGTATTACTGATCTCCGCCAGCTTGACTGAAGCACGCGCGGAACCGAGCTTGAGCTTGTACTCTTTCTGACGGATCATCGGCGCCCTTCCGACCCAGAAGATGTTCACCCTGAAGCGACTGCCAACTTCCGGCTGCGGCTCGGAGGGCCTGACCATAAGCTCACCGGGACGGATATAGATCTGTGTTGAAAGGGTAAAGCCCGTTGCCTCCCCTGCTGAAGCTTTCGTTTTCGGCAGCGTATTGAATGACTCAACCGACTGGATAACCGACTGCTTGCCCGATGGAAGAAAGAGCACCTCATCGCCAACCTGCACCGATCCGGCAGCTACACTTCCGGCAACTATTCGGCGGTCATCATCACTGCGGGTAAACTTGTAGATGTCCTGCACGGGAAAGCGGAAGGGGAGCTCCTGAAGCTCCTTGTTGCTGACAAAGCGGTCGAGCTGTTCAAGCACCGTTGCACCCTTGTACCACGCCATACGCTCGGAAAGTGAGGCGATATTGTCACCCTCACGGGCACTGACCGGAATAAAGCTGACCGGCGTCACCTTGATCCGGGCAAGAAAGGCCGAGTAGTCCGTTTTAAGCTGCTCGAACACCTCCTCGCTGTATCCGGCAAGATCCATCTTGTTGACCAGCACCGTAACATGCTTCACGCCGAGCATGGAGACCATATGGCCGTGCCGTTTCGAGTTCTCCTGTATCCCTTCATGGGCATCAATCACCAGAAGAGCCGCTTCAGCCCTGGATGCACCGGTAATCATGTTTTTCAGAAACTCGATATGGCCGGGAGCGTCAATGATGATGTAGTCACGCTTTTCGGTTTTGAAAAAGCAGCGGGCCATGTCGATGGTAATGCCCTGGGCCTGCTCATCCTTGAGTGCATCAAGCAAAAAGGCATACTCGAACGGCTTGGAGTTTTTACGGCAGCTCTCCCTGACCGATTCAAGCTTGCCCTGGGGCAGTGTTCCCGTATCGGCAAGCAGCCGGCCGATCACGGTACTCTTGCCGTGATCAACATGACCGACTATAACAATATTCATCTGCGAACGTCCAATCATAAAGAGAACTGATCAATAAATTATAACCTATCGGGCAAACACACAGGTTTGCCCCTACAGCAATCCAAAATCAATATTTTCCTGTCACAGCTCTTGATTGTCGTGAGCGGTTTGAGGGCAAGGCGGACGGAGCACAGAAACCGGAATGTACACAAGAGTACATGAGGATTTCGAGCACCGCCCAACGCAGCAATCAAATCGCGCAACAAATCAAGAGCTGTGACTTCACATATACCCGTCACGGCGGAGGGTCTCCAGCCCCCCTCCGTCTTCACTGTCCTGGGCCCGGCCGGAGCGTTCGGCTACGTTTGAAAACTTCCCGCTTTTGAGCTCATCTATAATTTCAGGAAGCGTTCTCGCCTCGGATTCAACCGGGTTGGTGCAGGGGTAGCAGCCGAGTGAACGGTAGCGGATGCCTTCGCCCTGATTGAAGTAGAGCGAGACCACCGGAATCTTTTCGCGCTCAATATACTCCCAGATATTCAGCTCGGTCCAGTCGAGGAGCGGGTGAATGCGCACATGGGTGCCGGGAGCGAAATCGGTCTTGAACTGGTTCCAGAACTCGGGCGGCTGGTCGCCGACATCCCACACATTATCCTTGTCCCTCGGAGAGAAGTAGCGCTCCTTGGAACGACTCCCCTCTTCGTCCGCCCTGACGCCCGCTATGACTCCGGTGTAGGGCTCCTTGCCCTCATCCTGAACATAGTGCTTGAGCTCGTGATCCATCCTGTATCGGGGCCACTCGCCCGAAAGGGTGTGCTTCAATGCTTCGCTCTTCAGATATTTGCAGCAGGTGAGCCGGTCGGTATTGCCGTCGGGAAAGGTGAGCTTCTTGTCCAGCGCCTCACGGTTCTCACCGTAGATCATATTAAGGTTCCACTCCAGCGCAAGCCTGTCACGGTACTCGATCATTTCAGGGATCTTGTAGTGCGTATCAACATGGACAAGGGGGATCGGCACGTGGCCGAAAAAAGCCTTCCGGGCAAGCCAGAGCATTACGGTGCTGTCCTTGCCGATTGACCAGAGCATGCAGAGACTTTTAAACTCCCGGTATGCCTCCCTGAGAATATAGACGCTTTGGGCTTCGAGTTTGTCGAGATGATCCATTGATTCGCTTTCGATATGATTACTGTTTTTCACGATGCAGGCCGCACTCCCGGTGCTCGGCTATCTCCCACCACCAGCGTCCGGCACGGAGATCCTCTCCCTGCTTGACCGCTCGGGTACAGGGTGCGCATCCGATGCTCGGATAGCCCTCGTCATGAAGCCTGTTGAAGGGAACGTTATGCTTTTTGATATACTCCCACACCCACGCTTCCGACACTTCGGCAAGAGGGTTTATCTTGTAGAGGCCGAAAGCGGCATCCCACTCTATCGGAGCCACGGCAGTTCTGGTAACCGACTGCTCCCGGCGAAGACCGCATATCCAGGCCTTCAGGGTTGAGAGCTTTTTTGTAAGCGGCTGAACCTTCCGGATACGGCAGCACTCGCGCCTCTTTTCAATACTCTCATAAAAAAGATTCGGCCCGTGCTGCGCCAGCATCGCTTCGACAGCGACTGTTTCGGGAAAAAGCGCTTCAATCTCGATGCCGTAATGCTTTCTGGTTGCATCGAACAGATCGTAGGTCTCCTGGTGCAGTCGCCCGGTATCAAGCGTGAAAACCGGAACCGGCAGTTTTTCCCTGTGCAGCATATCAGTCAGCACCTGATCTTCGGCACCGAAACTTGAAGCAAATGCCATGTTCTCTGCCCCGAAACAGCCGACGGCTGCACGCAAAATCTCTTCCGGTGATTTGGCGGCCAGCTCAATATTCAATTGTTCTATACTTTCCCTGCTCATAATGCTCCTCTGTTGTAAACGTACCTTATTTTAATCTCTAAGGGTCAATTCCCCGAAGCTCTGCTTCGTAAAAGAATATCAAATT
>NZ_MPJE01000032.1:0-10743 GCF_001975465.1 Chlorobium sp. KB01 | reverse complement strand
TTCTATTTTATTATCATAACCTACAGGGATTTATTTTTTCAACAGTTGGACACCAGTGACCTATAATATATGTAAATATAAGCTCTATAGCCGGCTTATTAGTGATATGAGATGGTGTTACACTTATGAGACCGGCAGTGATTACCCCCCCCTGTTGTTTCTGGTAAAAAATAACAGTGACTGTCATAACAAAAGCTCTGGCAATCGACGCGGGATGATCTTGCAGGTAACGCACAGGGTACATCTATAGCCGGAATAAAGGCTTTGGTAAGGCATAAAGAATACTGTTTCTGATGCATATACTTAAAAACAAAGCCAAAGAAATTATAGAGCATACCGAACCGAATCTCGGCGTTGTAGGGCTTTTCGGCTTTCTTGGCTATCCGGTTTATTATCTCATCTGGGCCTATATCTTCCCGCAACCCTACGAGAATCTGCCTCTGCGTATATTCTGCGCCTTCATCAGCATCCCCTGGGTACTCTACCGGTTTATTCCCAAAAAGCTGAAAGAGATTTTCCCCGTCTATTTTTTCATTTCGCTCTTTATTGTTATTCCTTTCTTTTTCAGTTTCATGATGCTGAAAAACGAATTCTCAGTGGTATGGGCAATGTCCACTATGGCCGGTTTATTCCTGCTGACACTGCTTATTTCAGACCGGGTCCTGGTCAGCATCATGACCGGAGCAGGATTCATGGTTGCCTATGTCACGGTGCTTACGATTGACGGCAGGGTCGGCTTCACCTACTTCATACCTGAGTACATTCCTATTTTCATCTTCTCCATTGCAGGAAGCATTATTGCCAGCCATAAGCAGCAGCAGGCCTACAAGTCGAAAATTGCGCTCATGAAAAGCCTGAGCGGCAGTATCGCCCATGAGATGAGAAACCCGCTCAATGCCATTACCACGGCCATTGCTTCTGTACAAAACACGCTGCCCGTAAAACCGGGCAGTGATGCGGCGGCTAAAAGCTACTACCGCTTGAGCCATTCCGGACTCATAGATATTCATAATATCATTGAGGACAGTTCGCACACGCTGAGCAGTGCAAACAAGATCATTGACTCCATCCTCACCATCCTGCAGGGAGGAGAGGTGATCGTCGATGAATTTATCCGGATCAGATCCGAAAACGCAATTGAAACCGCACTGAGCAGATTTCCTTACAATGATGTCAAAGAAAAAAAGGTTATCAGCTTTGAAAAATGCATGAACTTTGATTTTCTGGGAGATCGAGATCTGTTCTTCTTTGTCATCTTCAATCTGCTTAAAAATGCTCTTTACTATAAGGACAGAAATAACTTCCATATAGCAATCACTACTGATGTAACCGCTTTGTCGAATATCATCAGGGTCAAAGACAATGGACCGGGGATAAAAGCAAAAAATATTGAGCAGATTTTTGAGAGTTTTTATACCTCCAACAAAAAAGGAGGGAACGGGCTGGGTTTATCCTTCTGCAGAAGGGTGATTGAATCGTTCGGAGGCACTATCGTCTGTAACTCAAAGGAGGGGGAGTGGACTGAGTTCACCATAACACTGCCAAAGTATTATTCCAAAACCGTTGGGGAGATTAAAAGAAACATCCTTCGTAAAAAAAGGATTCTCGTAACCGATGATGACAGCAGCAACCGCCTGATTATTTCAAAATATCTTTCGGAACTGCATTGTCAGATCGATCAGGCAGAAAACGGCCTCCAGGCAGTCGCGATGGTTTCAGAAAAACGGTATGACCTCATTTTTATGGATTTCGAAATGCCGTTTCTGAACGGAGATCGTGCTGTCAAACTTATTCGTTCGGCACAGAACATCGATCCGTCTCTTGCCCTGCATTATCGTGACGTACCGATTATCGGCATTACTTCACTGCCGAAGCCCGAGGCAACAGAGAGAGCCGAAAAAAACGGAATGAATGAAGTACTTGCAAAACCGGTGAGCGTTGTAACCACAAGAAAAATTATTGAAAAATACTTTTTTTCCGAAACATCTCCGGACCGGTATGAAACCGAAATAACCGTCAGCAACAAAAGAATTCTTCTGGTTGATGATAACGAGACAAGCCGGAGAATCATGAGCGCCCTGCTTGAGAACTATGGCTACCACATCGAGCAGGCATTCAATGGCAGGGAAGCCCTCTCGATGCTTGAAAAAGAGGATTTCGATCTGATTCTCATGGATGTCGACATGCCGGTAATGGATGGTATTGAAGCCACAAAAGCCATCAGGAGCGGCAAAAATTTCTTCCGTTTTCGCGCCGGTAAAACCATACCAATTATTGCCATCACAGGAAATAACGATGAACAGAGCTCCCGAATTCTGAAGGAGGCCGGCGTTAATTTTCATCTCTGCAAACCGGTCTTCAAGGACAAGCTTATAACAACCATTAACGTTTTTCTGAAAAACAATATTCAGGAGGAGACACCAATGATCAGTAATACACACTATGAATCAGAAAAGGAGGGTTCCGACTTCTGGACTGACAATAAACAGTGAAAAAATTCTTGACAGTTCAATTATCGATGAATTGAGAGAGATAGGCGGTGATGAATTAATCGTAACGCTTTTCGAAACCTTTATCGATGATGCTGACAAATGCACTGCCGATCTTGATGCAGCGGTAGGTAATCAGAACATGAAGCAATTTGATCATCTCATTCACTCTCTCAAGGGCACCTCAGGAAGTATCGGTGCCCATAGAATGTATCTGCTTTCAGGATATATCAATGAGTTTTCCCGCAATACAGCATGGCCTGACAACAGCTCATGGATGGAGATCCTGAAAAACGTCTATGCGGAAACCATAAAGGAACTGAAAAATTACATGCATATTTTAACCCAACACTCCTCCCGGCAAACCTGAGTTTATGCGTAATGACTTTGTAAAAAAGCCGTCGCAAATGCTGATGAACCGCTACAAGGTTACTTCCGCAAGCACTCTCCTCCTCATTTTTAACCCTCATATTTCGCTGCCAGGGCAACGACTGGCCAGGTAACGCTTCACTGCTCCGGCAGGAAGAGCTATAACGCTAATTATCAAAACATTCTGTATCTTCATTTCATCATATTTTATCATATTGCGCGCCGGTCAGCCGGATGGATTATTATTCCTGTTCAGATTTGATCGCAGAAATATGCCGATAGTGCATGATGATGAAGAGTTCACATGATTTTCATGTATGAGCAGGTTAAGAAGATGTACCCGGAAGCAGTACGATAACCTCGATCATCCTGAACCATTATGATGGCTGAATGAATTAGAAACCGAGTATGATCTGATGATCAGGCGCCCCGGTAAACTATCTGCCGGGAAGATAATTCTATAAAATAAAGAATCCCCGCCGCAAGCAGCGGGGTATTGAAGATTTCCTCTGTTAGAACAGTGACAACTGATAGTTACTGTAGAGTTTCTGATACGTACATCCCTGCCCCTTGACATACTTGCCTATCATGTCTTCATTTCCATGCTTTCCCACCGATCCAGCATAATACCCATCCGACCACATCTCACCACCCCACAACAGCTTTTTAACTTTGGGACAGCGCCTGAACACTTCTCGAGCAGAAATACTCTTTATCATCGTCACGATTTTCGTGAGACTATACGTTGGCACTGATTGCACCAAAAAATGCACATGATCTTTATCTGTTCCGATTTCCAGGAACTTGATCTGATAACGATTTTCTATGTCCAAGCACACATCTTTCAGCACTTCATCAACCTTATCATCAAAAATCACGCGTCTATACTTTGCTGGCAGCACTATGTGATACATCAGAACGGTGACATTATGGCTCTTGTGAATATATTCGCTCATGCCAACTAATATAAATCATGTCACGCCGCAAGCAGCGGGGAATATGACCCGTAGAGATTTAAATCGCTTCCAACAGAGTACTTTTCTTACAATGAACTGCTGCCAGTAAAGCACGGGCCAATCCAGATGAGGTAAGCAATGAGCAGTACCGGTTTGCCCATTCCCGATTTTCTTGATGCGCGACTGCTCGCCTATGAGGAAGCATCGATCAAAACACGCAGGAATGGAAAACCCCTCGTACTCGGCAAAAAACCACATCCGGGATCAATTATTCTCCAGAGTAATGATTATCTGAGCATTTCAACCCACCCCCAAATTTTACAGGCGCAGATTTCAAGACTCGAACAGGCACACCATGAAATGGTCATGTCGGCGGTTTTTCTCCATGAGGACAGCGACAAATCGCTCTTTGAAAAGGCAATGGCCGAGTTTGCCGGTTTTGAACATGCAATTTTATGCCAATCCGGATGGGCGGCCAATGTAGGTATCATGCAGACCATTGCCGACCAGAATACTCCTGTCTATATAGATTTTTTCACTCACATGTCACTCTGGGAAGGGGTCAAAACATCCGGTGCCCCCTTTTACACCTTTATGCATAACGATGCCGCTCATCTGGAAAATCTGGTAAAACAGCATGGCCAGGGCATTATTGTTGTGGATTCGCTCTACAGTACAACCGGAGATATTGCCCCTCTCGCGGAGATCATCGATATCGCCAATCGTCACAACTGTCTCTCCCTTGTTGATGAATCTCACTCTCTGGGTACGCATGGGCCCCGGGGAGCCGGGCTGGTGGCCTCCCTCGGCCTGACCGACAGGGTACATTTCATTACCGGGAGTCTTGCAAAAGCTTTCGCCGGCAGGGCGGGTATCATTCTCTGTTCGAAACGATTTGCCGAGTATTACCCCTACGCAGCCTTTCCGGCAATTTTCAGCTCAGCTCTTCTCCCTCATGAAATAGCCGGGTTGTCTGCAACCCTTGAGGTGCTTATCAAGAGTGACGACCGGAGAAAAATACTGCATGACAATGCTCTTTTCTTTCGAAACGGACTGGAGAGTCTTGGCTATTTTCTTGCCAGCCAGTCACAGATCATCTCACTTGAACCAGAAAGTGAACCCCAAATGGAAATATTGCGGGATGCGCTGGAAGATCGAAATGTATTCGGCTCCGTATTCTGTGCGCCTGCAACACCGAAAAACCGCACGCTCATGCGTTTTTCACTCAATAGCGACATGGAAATCAACGAACTGCAGCAGGTACTTGACGTCTGCGCATCAATAAGAGATGAGGTGGGTATGCGGGAATGGAAGTCAACCAAAAGGAAAAAAACCTGACAGGTCTCCTGTTACACCATTTCCCTCAGAGCGACGGCAAGAAACCGGTCATAATGCTGTGAAGCTCTTCTGCAGGTTAGCCAGATAGTGATCAATCAGAGAGGTAAACTCCATTACCACCAGCGGGGAGATGATGATCTGCAGAAACGAGGGGAAATCGACCATCAATTCACCTTTTGTTTTCAGCACTATCGCGGTTCCATCCTCTTTCTGCCGTATTGCCCACTCCCCTTCGACCTTCGCATTGCCGACTCCGGCAACAGAACTCCATGCAATTTTCCGCGAAGCCGCCTCGGCAGAGTAGCAACAGGCATAGATTGTCTGCTGCAGCGTGTAGCTGCCGATACCGATCTTTTCCATCTCCCAGCGAAAAGTATTGGAGCCAAGATCAATCAACCGGTCAACTTTCGGAAAATGTGAGGCAGAACGGGGGACATCAGCAAGAAGATCGAACACCTTATCGGTTGCAGCAGGAGTTTCAAACGCCCGCTCTATATTGATCTCGACAGAAAATGACATAGGGGCACCCCGGTTAATTTGTTCCGCGATTCCCCGATTCACCGGGATCGCACTCGACCCGATCACAACAAGGCTTGGCGCTGCCCTCAGAAGAACAGATGCTTACTATTGGGGAAGGGGTTTATCAAGAGCTTTCAGCACAGCACTATCTCTGTTGTAGACATCATCAAGAAAAACAATCTCATCACCTTCGGCAAAAGCTGTCAGATAGAGGATAAACACAGGAATCCGTTTCGGCAGGTAGACCGTTGCTGTTTTACCGCTATTGATTGCGGCCTGAATCCTCTCCCTGCTCCATTTCAGACTGTCCTGAAGAACCAGCCTGGCGAGTTCCTGGGGATTTTCAACCCTGATGCACCCGGAACTGAAGGTTCTGCTGCTCTTTTCAAAAAGATCCTTGGTCGGAGTATCATGCAGATAGACCGTATGGCGATTCGGGAGCATAAACTTGATCCGGCCCAATGCCCCGTGATCTCCGGCAGTCTGCTGCAAACGGTACGGGAAATTTGCTCCTGTGTATTGTGACCAGTTCACCGATGCCGGACTGACAACGGCACCATTCCGGTCAAGGATGTTCAGCTTTTTCCTGCTGAGATAGGCACTGTTTTTGCGGATAGCCGGCAGCACATCTTTCGACAGTATGGTCGGAGGTACCACCCAGCGTGGATTAAAGACAATATACTTCATATCCGCCTTGAGGACAGGCGTTTCACGATAGGGCTGCCCGACAATGACCCTGGTTCCCCAGCGGTTACGACCATGTTCAACATAACGAAGGGAGAACTCCGCAATATTAACCATGATATAGGTCGGTTCAAGGTCGTTCATAAACCATCTGCACCGCTCCATATTTATACGGATCTGTTCAATACGACGCTCTACAGGCAGATTCATGGCCCTGAAGGTCGCGGGTCCGGGCACACCATCCGCAACCATTCCGTTCCGCTTCTGAAACCGCTTGACTGCCTCGACCATTCTTTTGTCATAGATCCTTGCGGTATCAGCGGCAGCAACTGTTATGTCACCGGAAACAACAAGGCGTTTGCGTAACGGCAATACACGATTGTCCGTGGCACCCTCTTTCAGACCTGTCAGATCAGGCACAACCGGCCAGCCGCCATCTTTGGCAAGAGCACGATTCCGGATCAGTCCTTTTCTCAATTGAAGGTACTCGGAGTGCTGCGGACGAAGTTCCGCCAAAACAGCGGCAATCCGTTCAGCAGTCACAGCATTCTGAAGCCTGTACTCCAGGACTGTGCTTCTGTGAAAATCATTGATATTCCAGTTTGGATCAAGGCTGACGGGATCAACCTTGCCATAACGGAGATGAGTGGCAAGGTTGAGAAATGCATCGCTCAGGAGAAGATCAAAGTTAGCCTCCTGCTGGGGCGTCTGGGGGGGCTGATTGTAAAATACCCTGAGCGCCCTGATGTGGTAATCCGCAGGATCAAGACCATCATCGGCAGCACTTTCTATGGCTGTGATCAGCTCGGTAATCATCGTCCGTTTTATCCAGACAGGCCTGTATCCCCGTGCAGCATAGAATCGGGCTAGCCGGTTCCGGAACGAGATCCCTTCAACCAGAGAGAGCTCTGCGCCCTGCACTGTTTTACGGGTAAAGTAACTGCGGATATGCTCTGTTACAGGGTCAGGAACGACACTCTTCTGCCGAATAACCGTATTCTGCGTTTGTGGTTGAAGAGTAACCTTCTGAGGTGCGGGCGCCCTTACCGGAACCGGTTGAACAGGACTGAATGCAAGCCAGACGAGAAGAATACCAATCATTCGTAACTCAATACATTATGAAAATGGATCGAAAACACTCTCTTGAAGGGCAAGATCGGGATTGAGCACGGTTGACTTGAGCGCATAGTCCCTTCCTCCCTGATAGATAAACATACAGCTCCCGCCTTTTATCAGGTTAATAACCTGCTGAAAAGCCTCAAAAGAGAGCGCGGGACACCCCTGACTTCTGCCAAGACGGCCATGCTTCCTGATATAATCGTAGGAGACATAATCTGCACCATGCATCACAATACTTCTCATTTCAGCATTATCGTTAATCCCCGGCTCCATTCCAAGAAGCCTGAGAGAATAACCATTCTTGCCGTCATAGGTATTTCCTGTGGTATAAAAACCGAGACTGCTTTGATTGGAGCCCGGTTGATTGGAAAAACTCTGTGCATAGTTTTCGCCACTTCCGCTGCCATGCGCAACAAGACCGGAATAAAGCAGTCGTCCCTCATTGACATCAATAACAAAAAGCCTTTCCTCGACCGATGGAAGGTTAAAATCTATCACTGTAAGAATACCGTCACGGGATACCTTTCCCTGCTCCCGGAGGGAATAATAACCGGAAAGCGCCATACTGAGCAGCTTTGGATTTATCCGGTTCCGGAGGTCAGGAGATCGGGAGAGCGAAGAAAAGTTTTTCAGGAAAGGATTTGTCAGGGAGTCTCCCTTCACAGGAGAGAGCAGCATAAGCATCATCAATAACGCAGATATCAATCGAATCATAAGCAACCTCAATCGGAGTTAAACCGGAGCCATCAACGCTCGTCGGTATATGCATAAAAAAACCAACCCGGGTATGCAAAACACGGAACTTCAGATAAACATGAAAAACAAATACATAACCAAAACCCCGGATTAAACGGGACAGTTCTTGCTCTTTTTACCGGAGAACAGAAGAATGGAAAACAAAAAAATATTCAGTCAAGATACTATTTATTTCGGCAGGTTCAAATCATCCTCAATCCCCGACAAAGCCAACTCTCTCCCGGTTTCTCTTTCAGCGCGAATGTCTGCTCATCTGACAGGAGCGGTGATAAAACGCCAACGTGAGTTGATGGTTACTGAAATCTCCTGATCAGCAGGGGCCAATTCTGTACTTGCGGGTGCCGGGGCTGCCCTCATGGCTACCGCCTCCATATATGGTCGTTCCTTGTATGAAGGCTGGCCCAAGCTGACTTCGATCAACTGCCCAAGACGCCCTCCTGCCGAACGGGCCATAATTTCTCCCTCCCTGCGGGCATTGCCTACAGCTGATGCAAGTGCTTCCTGGCGAAGGGCATCATAACGGCTTGATGAAAACATAATATTCTGAACTTCATTGGCCCCGGCCTGCACCACAGCATCAATAACCCTGCCGATGCTGCCCAGAGCACGCACCCTGACCTTTATGGTGTGCCTTGCCGTGTACCCTTTCAGGACGTTTTTAGCGGTTGACGGCTCCCACTCCCACTTTGGTGAAACGGTAAAACCTGCCGTCACAGCATCCCCGGATGCAACACCGGCCCGTCGCAGCGCATTCTGAACCGCCTGATACTTTTCAGCAGTATCGGCCGCAGCCCTGTCTGCACTGTTTGCGTCCGACTTAATCTCCGCAATAAACTCCGCCATATCCGGCTTTACCGATACCACTCCTGACGCCGATACCACAACCTGACTCTCTTCAGCATGAGCCGAAAAAGGAAAAACAGAGTGAAGAACAAGCAGGCTTGCCGCAACGATACTCAGCCTCATTTTCATAGTTATCCTCAAATTCAGTGATTTACTATTTTAGCAACAAAGCGCCGGCCCCACAACCTACCACTCTGACGAATAGAGCCCGACTATCTCCTTGTATGCTATGGCAACGGCACAGGAGGATACGGGAATCGTTACCAGAAGGCCGACACCGAGAGCAAGCGCACCACCAAAATTCAGCAGGGCCAGCAGACAGGCAAACCCAAAAATTGCCCACCATTGTCTGGTAACAATTTTGCGGCTTGTCTCCATCGCCTGCCAGAACTCCATCCTGTAATCAACAATCAGAAACATGGTAAACGTATAGCCTACAGCAAGATAGATTCCGGGCAGAATAAGCAGCACCAACCCGACAGCAACGAGAAGCCCCATCGCCAAACCCGCCAGAAAAAGAGGCAGCAGGTATTTAAAACCAAGAAAAAAGTCTGAAAACTGAATCTCCTGTCCACTCATCCGCTTGAAAACCGCAATCCCGAAACCGGCACATAACGGCGCAGTAAGTGATGAGAAAATAATCGATCCGCCTCCATTCGACATCGAACTTAATGCCGAAATCACAAACACAACAAGGGTGAACCCTACAAATTCACCGATGTTCAGCCGGAACATCTCCCAGCCCTTGCGAATATATTCAGAAGCAGTAACCTCGTATCCCTCATTGATCTGGCGATCAAACAGCACGGGATCGACTTTAACGCCGAAATCAAAAGCAGCCATGATACTCTCCTCTTGTCAGGATTATTGAACTACCATAAGAGCAATTTCGACATCAAGTGATGTAACAGAACAGACGGGTTTGCTTACGGACAACCGGACACCACCAAAATGTACTGATAATATACAATGAATTCCTTTAAGCTGCACATATTCATCAAGGTCATCATCACTGGTCATGTGGCCATCTACATCAGCACAAACAATTCTTCTGTAAAAGGAGTGATCCAGACTAAAGAGCAAGGGGGAGGTATAACGTCTGCTCAAAGCATATACAAAATAATGCTCTGGAGTAACGATGATTTTGTGGAAATAAAAAAGGGCAGCGAATACTGCCCTTTTTGAAAAAACCGATGGTTAATCGTTGCTGGATATACTGAAATGGTTACCATGTACATCATTGGCGGCAACTCCGACAAGGGTAACCTGCATCTCTACTGTTGTCGCATCACCATCATTATCAACCCAGACTACGGTATTTCCTTCTCCGTCATCAAAATAGCTGATCCCGTTTGCGACAAGATGGTTTGGAGATGCAAAATAGGTGGCAGAGGAGAATGACTGACTACCACTTTTAACACTATTGGCATCAATTGCTTTGAAATCCAGCTTGTCATTTGCTACATCAAAATCATAAATAAGATCACCGGTATCATGCAAATCAATGTATTTATAAGTGTTAGAGCCACCACTACCACCATGGAGCGAGTCAGCACCATATCCGCCATAGATAGTGTTGTTACCTCCATCACCATAGATAGAATCGCTGCCGCCCCTATGTGTTAATATAGATGTCGCGTCCAACAAGGAGGCGAATTATGGAATATTCA
>NZ_MPJE01000005.1:0-20312 GCF_001975465.1 Chlorobium sp. KB01 | reverse complement strand
CACCGGGAAATGCATCTTTAAGCGACTGGATCAACAGATCCTCTTCAAATGGCCCGAATTCTTCTACATCAACCGGAAAATCGGCACTCTCACTACTGAGGATTAACTCGTGCTCTCCCTGGCAGTTGTTCCTCAAAACATCCACGTGCCACTTTTCCGAGTGAATGTTTGTGTTCCAGCTTATATGTATTGTTTGCTGTGACATGTCACCCCCCTTTTTATTTCCGGTTCCATTAACTGCGTTATTACTCGCCTTTTATCTTTTTTTCTGCCCTGCAATCCAGTGCCGGAGAATCTGTTTGACTTCGATTTCCGATTTAGCCTGATGCATGGCAGCACGCCATTGACTGTCACCTGCCATTTTGCTGATCATCCCCAGCAGCTTGATATGGCTGTCCGGACGATTGACGGGAGAGAGCATGAGAAACATGATCGTTGCCGTATTCTGTGAATCAGGATCACAAATACCGAGCTTGCTGACTCCGATTGCAAGAACGGTTTCGGTGATTCCTTCGAGCCGGGCATGGGGTATGGCAATCTCTTCACCGATAAAGGTCGCGCCCTGTTTTTCCCGTTCGAGCAGTGCTCTCCATGCATAATCGAACGGAATGTCGGAGTGTGTAAGGCAAATTGTATCGAGCAGTTGATGGATAGCTGGCTCCTTTTCGAGCACTTCGTTCCAGAGCAGGACATTGGAATGAAAAATCGGAGCCTCACGGTCATCTGGCTCCAGTGGCTTGCCCATCAGATTGGCTCGAATATCCGAGAGATATTTTGCGGTAAGCGGCTTTTTTTTGCGTTCATCCGGGCGGCGGATATCGGGTACGACGATGGTGATGCCGTGACTCTCCTCTATCAGCCGTTTGATCATCGGACGTTTCCCTGTCAGGCGATGCAAAAGGGAGAGCCGCTCTCCCGAATTGCCGACCACAATGTGCCCTACCCGGTACTCTTTTGCAAACTGGAGGATGGTTGATACAATATCGTTGCCCTTGTAAATAAAAACAGTCGCACCAAGCTGCTGGGCAAGGGCAAGCGTATTGGAAAGCCTGCGCTGAATGCCGGCATCAATCATTTCAGGGCTCTCTGAAAGGCTTTGTACATAGACAGCGTACCAGTTGCGATTCAGACGGCCCGCTATTCTTGAGGCATACCGCAGCAACGCCTCACTGTTTTCTGACCTTGAGCTCAGGCAGACCATAACCTGATCCGGACTTGACGACGGCTCATCCTGCTGAGGGCTCCTGCGGCTTGAGTCGATTTGGGCAGCCACCTCGCGAAGGGTCAGCTCTCTCAACTGCTCAAGGTTTTCCTCCCTGAAAAAATTGGAGAGAGCCGATTCTGCCTTGCCGGCAAGATAAACCTTGCCCTCTTTAAGCCGCTGCAAGAGGTCATCGGTGGCAATATCCACGTTTACCAGTTGATCGGCCTGCAGGGCGATCCGGTCTGGAAGGCGCTCCTTGACCTTTACACCGGTTGCCTTTTCAACGGTTTCATAAAGGCTTTCAAGATGCTGGATGTTGAGTGTCGAAACTACATGGATGCCTGTTCCGAGAATCTCCTCGACATCCTGGTACCGCTTTGCATTCCTGGAGCCCGGCACATTGGTATGTGCGAGCTCATCAACCAGCACCACGGCGGGACGACGCTTGATAATGGCATCGATATCCATTTCGCTGATTTCAATACCACGGTAGGTCAGCGCTTTACGGGGGATGATTTCAAGGTTTTCAAGCAAAGCTTCCGTCTCTTTTCTGCCGTGCGTTTCGACAATACCTATAACAACATCAACTCCCTGTTGCTGTAGACGCCGGGCTTCAAGCAGCATCTGATAGGTTTTACCCACGCCGGCGCAGTAGCCGAGGTAAATTCTCAGGCGACCCCGCTGCGATTGTTTTATCAACCGGAGAAAACTCTCCGCCCGGCTCTCTTCCATTCTGCTCTCTTCCATTGCCAAACTCTCCTTGTTTTACTGTCGAGGAGCAATATTATTTTTCTGCACGGCATCAAGTTCCATATTCAATACCAGAACATTGACAAGCCCCTCGCCGGACGGGAAAATCCGCTCTTCCTTGCTCTGACGGCGAATCGCTGCTTCAACACCGCCAGGCGTCATGCCTCTTGCAGCGGCAACCCTTGGCGCCTGAAAGAGCGCAGCCTGAAGCGTAATAAAGGGATCCAGCCCGCTGCCGGATGCCGCAGCAAGATCAGCAGGAAGGGGGTGACGGGAATCTGCGCCAAACACTTTGATTGTCTGCATGGCACGAGAGCGCACTTCAGGGCTGGCAGGAGAGAGATTGCTTCCTGCGGCTGCCGAAGCATCGTATTTGGGTGCTGAAGGTCTTGGCCAGAAATAGCCGGGTTTGCTGAAGGACTGAGAGATCAACCGGCTGCCGACAACCGTTCCCCTCCGGTCTCGAATTAGCGATCCGGAAGCGCTCTCCGGGGTCGCCAGGCGGGCGAAGCTGAAAATAACCAGAGGATAGAGGCCTCCGCAGAGCATGATGGTTGCAAGTGCGATTCTGAGCGATGCACCGAGATTGCTTCCGGTATCTTTCATAAGTGTGGTTTTCATATGGGTCCTGTGTTCAGAATAAACCGGTGATTGATAAGAGCATGTCGATCAGCTTGATGCCCATAAAAGGGACCACGACACCGCCGACACCATAAACGAGTAGATTGTTGCGCAACAGTGCCTCAGCCCCGAGAGGACGGTATTTGACGCCCCTGATAGCAATCGGGATGAGCATGGGGATAATGATTGCATTAAAGATCAGCGCAGAAAGTATGGCGCTGTTCGGTGTCGAGAGCTGCATGATGTTGAGTACGCGAAGGCCGGGTATTGCAAGCAGGAACATGGCCGGAATGATGGCAAAATATTTTGCGACATCATTGGCAATGGAAAAGGTGGTCAGCGCACCGCGAGTCATCAGAAGCTGCTTGCCGATCTCGATAATTTCGATAAGCTTGGTCGGATCGCTGTCAAGATCAACCATGTTGCCTGCCTCCTTGGCAGCCTGAGTACCCGAATTCATGGCCACCCCGATATCCGCCTGAGCAAGGGCCGGAGCATCGTTGGTGCCGTCACCCATCATGGCGACGAGCCGTCCCGAGTGTTGTTCCTTGCGGATATATTGTAGTTTGTCTTCAGGTTTCGCTTCAGCTATATAGTCGTCTACACCCGACTGTCGTGCAATTTCAGCCGCAGTCAGCGGATTGTCGCCGGTAACCATCACGACCCGCAGACCCATGGAGCGCAATCGTCTGAACCGGTCGGTGATTCCCGGCTTGAGCACGTCGGAGAGCTCTACTACACCAAGTGCCCGGCTGCCCTCGGCAACAACAAGCGGAGTCATCCCTTTACGGGCAACAACATCAATAATTTCCTGGAGCTCACCCGGAAGCGTTCCCGCATGATCCTTGATGTATTGTTGAACCGCATCTCCGGCCCCTTTGCGCAACTGCCGCCCGTCGGCCATATCCATTCCGCTCAGTCGGGTCTGCGCCGAAAAGGCAATCACTTCAGCTCCTGCCGGTTCAGCGGGGGCCTCCTCTCCAAGGATGGTCTCTCCAAGTGTGACTATGGATCGTCCTTCCGGAGTCTGGTCGCCGAACGAGGCCTCCATGGCAACTCTGGCAAGTTCTCTGCCGTCAACTCCGTGCAACGCAATGAAGCTGGTGGCCTGGCGATTGCCCATGGTGATGGTCCCTGTCTTGTCGAGCAGCAGAGTGTCAATATCGCCGGCAAGCTCGACGGCCTTTCCGCTCTTGGCAAGTACATTGGCCGAAAGTGCACGGTCCATTCCTGCAAGCCCGATAGCGGAGAGCAGGGCGCCTATGGTTGTCGGAATAAGGCAGACCAGCAGGGCAACAAGCGTGGGCACTGAAAGGTTGATGCCGAAATACCTGCCGATCGGCCAGAGTGTACCGGTCACCATCAGAAATGCAAGGGTCAAACCGGCAAGCGTTACCGTCAGGGCAAGTTCATTCGGAGTTTTCTGTCGCACAGCCCCTTCGACCAGCGCAATCATCCGGTCGAGAAACGAGTTTCCTGCCGAGACGGTGATTTTCACTACAATCCGGTCGGAGATGACCCTGGTGCCCCCCACAACACCTGAACGGTCGCCACCGGCCTCCCTGACAACCGGTGCCGATTCGCCGGTTATGGCTGACTCATCAACCATCGCTACGCCTTCGGCAACCTCGCCATCACCGGGGATGAGTTCGCCAACGGAAACAACGACCAGATCGCCTTCCTTCAAGTCATCCGAATTGACCTGCGTCACGTTTCCGTCACGAAGCCTGTTGGCTATCGTGCTCTGCCGTGTACGTTTGAGTGAGTCAGCCTGCGCCTTGCCGCGTGCTTCGGCAAGCGATTCAGCAAAATTTGAAAAGAGTACGGTCAGCCAGAGAACGAGCAGCACGGCAAAATTGTAAATCAGACCTCCCTTTCCCGTCAAAGCGTCATAGATCGTAATTAACGTCGTCAATACAGCTCCGATTTCGGTAATGAACATGACGGGATTTTTGGCCATGACCACCGGATTGAGCATGCTGAACGACTGAACAATTGCGGCTCTGACCAGCGAGCCTTCGAATATCGAAGCGTTTCGTGCTCTCCTCCGTTCTGTTTTACCCGGAAGGCTCTCTACTTGTATGCTCGCAGTGTTACTGCTGTCATGGTTATTCATCATTGTTGCTTGATTCATTTATTGAATTGAAGTCGAAAGGTAGTCGGCCACCGGGCCAAGCACTGCGACAGGCATAAAGAGCAGTGCTCCAATCAAGAGAACGCTGCCGAGAATGACGACGGCGAAGAGTGGCGTATCAATGCGAAGCGTGCCGATGGTTTCCGGAACGGGTTTCTTGGCCGCCATGGAACCGGCGATTGCCAGCGGCAGAATGATCGGGATAAAACGACCCAGAAGCATGACCAGACCGGTCGCCACATTCCAGGGCACGGTGTTGTCACCGAGGCCTTCGAATCCGGAGCCGTTGTTGGCTGCCGCTGAACTGAACTCGTAGAGAATTTCGGAAAAACCGTGAGCTCCCTTGTTGAGTACACTGCCTGCTCCCCATGAGGTTGATGCGAAAACAGCCGTTCCGACAAGAATAAGCAGCGGATGAACCAGCAGGGCGAGCAGCGCAAGTTTCATTTCATGAGTCTCCACCTTCCGGGCGCAGTACTCGGGTGTTCTGCCGACCATCATGCCGCAGATAAAGACGCCGACAATGATAAAAATGAACATATTGATGAATCCGACTCCCACTCCGCCGAAAATCACATTCAGCCACATTCCTGCAAGCGGTACCAGACCGGTCAGCGGGTTGAGGCTGTCGTGCATGCAGTTGACCGAGCCGTTGCTGGTCGCCGTTGTGACGGCTGCCCATATTGCCGAAGTCCCGGGCCCGAAACGCAGCTCCTTGCCTTCGAGATTTGATACGCTTTCAATTGGTAATCCGTTAAATGCCATGGCCGGAGCGCTCTCCAGATTGAGCGCGATGCCCGATTTCAGAATCAGCAGCAGCAGCATTACCGAAAAGATCACTGCAGCATGGCGCATCCGCCCGGTTATGCGTCCGAACATCCATACCGTTGCCATAGCAATCAGAGGAATACTCGTGCATTCGATATAATTGGTCAGAAACGTCGGGTTTTCGAAAGGGTGTGTCGAATTAGGGCCAAAAAATCCTCCGCCGTTCGTACCGAGCTGTTTGATGGCTACCATGGCCGCCACCGGTCCCCGCGCGATGGCCTGCATCGCCCCTTCCAGCGTTCTTGCTGCTGCCGCTCCTTCAAAAGTCATGGGCACTCCGCCAGCCACGAGCAACAGAGCGACTGCAACCGAAAGCGGAAGAAGAATGAAGAGGGTTGAGCGGAGCAGATCGCGGTAAAAGTTGCCGATAAGCGTGTTTCCTGCCAGAGCCCTGGCTAAAGCGGTCAGGCAGGCAATGCCTGTCGCTGCCGAAACAAACTGTAGCCACGTCAGGGCGAAAAGCTGGGTGAAATAACTCATCGACACCTCCCCGGAATAGTGCTGCAGGTTGGTGTTGGTCACGAATGAAGCCGCCGTATTGAAAATCAGACTCACTTCCAGAGCCCCCTTGCCGTCCGGATTGAGCGGAAGCAAATGCTGAAGAGCGAGCATGAGGACAACGGCTCCGAACATGATGGCATTGAAGGTCAGCATGGAGAACAGATATCCTTTCCACTCCTGTTCCCTGTCAAGCATCCTTCCTCCGGTTTTTCTCAAAAGAATTGCCAGCAAGCCATCAGCGGATTTGGCCGGTGGATTCATGACTGCTGTCATGAAGCGGCCGAGCGGCCATGAAAGCAGAACAGGCAGTGCAAGAAAAAGCAAAAGCATCACTATTTGCATACAGGACTCCATTAAAATTTTTCGGGTGAAACGACGGCGATCATCAGATAGACCGCACAGGCGACCAGCACTGGCAAGACGAAATATTCCATTTTAAAAACCTCCGGTCAGGGGGTGAAGCAAGGCTGCAAGGCCGAGCAAAAGCAAAAAAATAAGTAGCCCGAGATACATGGTCTGATAGGTGTTCATATTTATACCGCCTCTTTTTTGTTGAAAATATTCACATTTGAAAGCTGTTGTTTATGGAGAGGTAACGTAAAGCTGAAGCAGGAGCCTTTGCCCGGCTGGCTTTGTGATGTGACCTTTCCGCCCTGGGCGTCGACGAGCTCCTTTACAATTGAAAGCCCCAGGCCTACACCTGATCGTTCATCCTGACCGGGAGCCCTGTAAAACTGCTCAAAGAGGTGCGTCAAATGTTCAGAAGCAATTCCCGAACCGGTATCTTCGACGAAAAACCGGACAAAATTGCCGTTCATTCCGGCTCCCACCTTTACGGTTCCGCCGGGCATGGTAAATCGAAGGGCATTTGAAAGCAGATTGGCGAAAATATGCCTTACCGCAGAGGGATCGGCAACGACATCGGAGAGTTCGTCAGCAGTAGTTACGGTCAGGGTAACATTCCGGTCTCTGGCTTCAGCGAGAAAAGACTCTATACCCTCCCGAACAAGCACTGAAGGCTGCACCGGACGGGGTTCGAGCTGGCCTTTGCCCGATTCGATGCGGTTCAGATCAAGCAGATCATCAAGCATTTCGACCAGCCGTTCACAATCCTCCCTGGCTCCGACCATCAATTCGGTCTGCTGCACATTGAGCTCCCCAACCTCTTCCTGCAGCAACAGGTGAATTGACATGCGCAGAGAGGTTAAGGGTGTTTTAAGCTGATGCGAAACCGTCGATAACACGCCCCGTTTCATCTCCTGTTGTTCATGTAACTGCGTCACATCGCTGATCATCAGAATCGAGCCGGTGACTTCACCTGATTCAGATACAATCGGCACGGCAACAGGCTGAAAGAAATACTCCTTGTTCCCGACGAATTGCTGCACATAGCCATCTTCCGCAAGTCCTGCCGGTCGCAGATTGGCAATTGACGTTTCGAGAAGCTCCGGGATCCAGGAAAATGGAAGCGCAGTGACCGAAACTCCCGGTTTCAGGCTAAAAAAATTGACCGCTTTTTCGGTCGCAATCGTTACTATACTCCGGGGGTCAAGAAGAGCCACAGGAAAAGGCAAGACCCTGAAAATATCTTCTGTCAGCTTGCGGCTCCTGACCAGATTTGCCATCTCGGTGTTCCGGTTCTGACGCAGGGCAACCAGCATGGCATTGAATGAACGGGACAACTGGCCTACCTCGTCTTCAGCAGCCGTCTGGAGGACAACGTCAAGATTACCGCGACGGATCTCTTCCGTAGTTTTAATCAGGTTTCGCAATGGATTCAGAACCCATCGCTGAATCTGATATCCTAAAAGAAGAGCAACCAGAACACTGACCGTTCCGATGGAAAGCACCCTCCAGCGGGCTGAAATTGAGAGGTCACGTGTGGCATTTTTTTCCGAAATCATGCTTGATTCATTCAACTCAAAAATCTCCCGCGCAACCACCTTGAGTTCATCAAACATCGGTACCAGCTTTTTATAGTAGAGTGTGCGCCGCAGAGACTCGGGTTTCGAACTGTCCATGACTATGGAGAGCGTTCCAAAGTATTCTGCTGACAGAGAGCGAACCCGATCAGCTCTTTCCTGTTCTCCCGGCAGGGTGATATTGTGCAGTTCACGGCTGAGTGCATCGTTAAACTTCGCTTTATGCTCGTTCACCATCTGCACCCCATCCTCGTGATTGCCGATAAAGCTGTTCAACACCCCGCTGTCTATTCTTTCAAGGGCATCTTTCATATCCTGACAAGCCACTACGCTCAGGTAATTCTGTTTCAGCACGATGCCGAGGGAGCTCCCGAGCTCGTCAATCTGGCGGATGGTCATGAAGCTGATGGCCGCGATAATGACCAGCATTCCACCAAGGCCGAGCAGGAGTTTCTGTCTGATTCCGATTTTCATAATCCGATGTTTATCTCTTTCAAGACAAATCGCGTGCCATACACAGGATCAAGGGTTTCCGGGCGAACCTGGCAGGAAAGGAGGGGTTGTCAGTAACAAAATGCACGCTCGCAGGTCATGCAATCGTGCAAAATTCAACGCCGTCCGTGACAGGAGGAAGCGTCAATCGGGTAAACTGATGGGAAAAGGGGAAGGGTACCTCGAAAATTGTCGTAAACAATTAATGTGAGAACTGCTGTGTTTAAATCCCGAACTGCTTGCGCTTGCGCCAGAGTGTTGCCTTGTCGATTTCCAATACCTCGGCCGCTTCATGAACCGAGGAGGTTGAAGCAAGCACCCTGCGAATGTGCAACTCCTCGATTTTTTCCAGTTTTATTCTGTCACCAATTCTGATTTGTGGCTGCACCGCTGAAGCCATTGAGTCAGGCAGAAGCTCCTCTCCAATTAATGACGTCGTACAGAGAATCACTGCCCGTTCCACCACATTTCGAAGCTCACGAATATTTCCGGGCCAACCATAGTCCCGGAAAATTTTAAGCACCCCGGGGCTGAATCCCTGAATAGCCTTATGGTTCTCTGCATTGAAAAAAGCAAGCATGTTAGCGGCTATCTCCGCTATATCCCCGCATCGCTCGGACAGAGACGGTAATGTTATCTGAATGACATCGAGGCGATAGTAGAGATCCTCCCTGAACGTGCCTGAAGCTACCGCTGACTTCAGATCAGCATTGGTAGCGGCGATGATCCGCACATTTGCTTTTCGGGTGCGCTGATCGCCGACGCGTTCATACTCCCGTTCCTGTATGAATCGAAGAAGTTTCGACTGGATCGAAAGCGGAAGTTCACCGATCTCGTCAAGAAACAGGGTACCGCCTTCACAACTCGCAACACGTCCGGGATTCTCCCTGAGTGCACCGGTAAACGCTCCCTTGACGTGGCCGAACAGCTCGCTTTCCAGAAGTTCCTGGCTAAGGGATGGACAGGATATAACACCGAATGGCTTATCGGATCGATGGCTCCAGCGGTGAATCAGCTTTGCAAGCATGGTTTTTCCCGATCCGCTCGACCCAAGAAGCATAACAACTGCATCGGAAGTCGAAACCTGCCGGGCAAGCTCTATTACCCTCTGCATGGGCGGATACGTGGAGTTCAGAGAGATATCCGGATCGTTCCGGTCCAGATCATCCTGAAGGAGATTGATGCGCTGCTCCAGCAGTCGAATTGCGGCAACTCTTTCAAGAACGAGCTTGAGCTGATCAGGCATAAACGGTTTGGGAAGATAGTCAACCGCACCCCGCTTCATGGCTTCTACCGCTGTATCAACTGAAGCAAAAGCTGTAATGACAACAATTTTCAGCCAGGGAGACCTGGCAAGAAGCGAAGAGACCAGGTCAAGCCCGCTCTCCAGACCCAACCTGATATCAACAAACGCAAGATCGAAGATCTGCAACCCCGCTTCGAGCAATGCATCCTTCGGAGTTGAGACGGTCGTGACCTTGTGATGCTGCAAGTCGAAAAACATCTTCATCGTTTTTCTGATGTTGCTCTCATCATCCACGACGAGCAGGTTCATCGGTGAAAATGTTGCCATTTTTTCAACTTGATCCATGATGCTTCTCCGGACAATCGTTACACAATACCAGATAAATTATAAATACTTAACGATAAAAAACCAGTTGTGGATCGCTAAGGGAAATCTGTACGGTATTGGCTTGAGTTCTGAAACCATCAGGAGGTGTATCAGGTTAATAGTGCTACAAGGAAAGAAACTGTATAATAAGGGCGCCTCTATTTATTGTCGTGAGAAGCCAGAGGACAAGGCGGATGGAGCACAGAAACCGGAGTGTACACGTAGTACATGAGGATTTCGAGCACCACCCAACGAAGTAATCAGGTTTCGGAATAAATAAATAGAGGTGCCCATAAATTTACGGAGAGAACGATGACAATGAATGTACTTGGTTATGCGGCTCATTCAGCCCAGGATGCATTGGCCCCCTATCGTTTTGAGCGTCGTGAACCCCGGCCGGACGATGTAGTTCTCGAGATTCTCTACTGCGGTGTATGCCACTCCGATCTCCATCAGGTACGCAATGACTGGGGCGGAAGCACCTATCCGATTGTTCCGGGCCATGAAATTATCGGTCGCGTTCTCATGGTCGGGCCGGAGGTCACCCGCTTCAGGGAGGGTGACCATGCCGGTGTCGGATGCATGGTTGATTCGTGCAGACATTGCGCCCCGTGTGAAGCCGGGCTGGAGCAGTATTGCCATGAGGGTGCGACATTCACCTACAATGCGGTTGATCGCCATGATCACACTCCCACATTCGGCGGCTACAGTGAAAAAATTGTCGTCCCGGAAAGTTTTGTCCTGAAAGTGCCCGACGGAGTTGATCTGAAAGGTGTTGCTCCCCTTCTCTGTGCAGGGATCACCACCTGGTCACCCCTTCGTCACTGGAAAATCGGCAAGGGCAGTAAGGTGGCGGTTATCGGCCTTGGTGGCCTTGGCCACATGGCTTTGAAGCTGGCAAAAGCTTTGGGCGCTGAAGTTACGCTCTTCACCCGTTCTGAAAACAAGAGAGAGGATGGAGGTCGCCTTGGAGCCGATACCATCGTGCTCTCCACCAACAAACGGCAGATGGCTGCGGTCAAAGGGTGCTTCGAGCTGATTATCGACACCGTGCCCTCTGTTCATGATCTCAATCCCTATATTCCCGCACTCTCTTTGGACGGTACACTGGTGCTTGTCGGTTACCTTGGCGATCTGAATCCGATGTTGAACACGGTACCTTTGATCATGGGCCGCAAATCGGTGGCCGGTTCGGTTATCGGCGGGATTGCCGAAACCCAGGAGCTGCTTGATTTTTGCGGCAGGCACGCCATCACCTCAGACATAGAGGTAATCAGGATTCAGGATATCAATAAAGCCTATGAGCGCATGCTGAAGAGTGACGTAAAATACCGCTTTGTGATCGACATGGCCTCACTCAAGGCATGATTGCTCCTTAAAACTATCTGGAGATCATCGTCTCCAGAGTTTTCCGCAGCTCATTCATTTCAATGTTGTTGTTTTCAGAGATTGATTTGAGCGGGGAGTCGGGTTTTGCCTCAATCCCTTTTTGACGAAGTGCAAGCTGGAGTGAGGTCACCGAAACACCAGCCTCATCGGCTATCTCCTGCAACGTTTTTTTACCGAAACCTCCTCCCTGTAATGCATGGCTTCCGGTTTCAGCAGGAGCAATAACAGCATAAACCTCTTCAGCACTCTTTCCATTCATGGTGGCAATATCAGCCAATGTCTGATTTTTTGAAGTGACGTTCACCCCTGCCTTTTGCAGCTTGTTAACCAGCAAGTCGGGATCACCGCCAAGCCCCGGTTGCTCGGCAAGTTGAATAAGGGTCATGAGTTCAGCGTGCGGCACCGGAGCCTGCTGCTCCCTCCGCTCCCATGAGTTTGTTATTGCGTCGCCAAATGTAATAATTTCAGAAAAAGGCGGCATATCAACATGTGTGCCTATTGCGAAAATCAGAGCAATAACCGTTATGGCAACCAGCTCTGCTGGGCGTGTAAAACCTTCACTGCTCTTGAGTTTCAGGTAGCAGAGAAAGGCTTTCCAGTTAATAAAAAAAAGGTGAAAAAGAGAGAGCAGGACAAAGGCAAACCCGAAAATAGTGTGCTGATTCTGCCATCCCCTTTTGGTCAATCCGATCATTCGCCAGTCTGTCCAGTTGGCAACCCTGCCCGGAGGTGAGATGTAGAGGATCACCCCTGAAACCAGCATCATGAGCAGGGCAATAAAAAGACCAAGGCTTATAAACGACCGCCAGCAGAATTTTTTTTTCATGGTCTGGATAGTACCGGTTTCCATTTCGTGACAGAGTGACACGATGAACAGTTTGCCTGCGACTTGCGATGGAGAGTATCGTCCGGCTGGTCACGCCTGTGGCATCGTATACACTGCGCGGAAGGAGCCAGTTTGCTGTGATCAAAGCTTGCGTGCTGTTCACCGGGGGTCGCAGCGTTTGCTGTATGCGTGAACAGCTCGGCAAGCGTGATAAACAAGAGTCTGTTCATGGCATCAAATGGGTTTTTGACTCTTTTGTGATAAGGACTCACCATTTTCGTCCCATTCCCTGACCCATTCCTCTGCCCGTACCCATGTTCGGGTTGTATTGATCCCATACCCACTCCGCTACGGCTCTCAACTCTGCATCCGGCAGACGGAGAGGGGGCATCAGTCCAAATCGAGTAATTGCCTGGGGATCAACCGCTTTCGCCTTGCTGGGAGCTTTCAGATAAGCAACCATATGATTGACACCCTCTTTTTTTGTCTGGAACTTTAGATGGTATCGGTTGGAGAGCGGCATAATCGGCGGCGCGGCTTTGGGTGGCGGAGCAATGGAATGGCAGACACTGCAATTCCGGTTAAAAATTGCCTCACCGCTCAATGTTGCTGCCGTCATACTGGCTGGTGAAAGCCCCGATAAAAAACCGGACAGAACACAGATTGACATAATTTTTTTCATGATAACTCTCCTTGAAATAGTGATCAGACTATCAATTCATTGCAATAAAACACAGATATCCTCCATAATCCGAAGCTCTTATAGGAACAGCATTGCAGCGCATAAAATTCAACTGCACCTGCCATCGGCACTGTCCTTGATCAAGAAGATCCGCTCCATCAAAAGAGCAGCTCAACTCCGGCAGTGGTCGAAGTGGCATTGTACTGGTTAAAAACATCATTTGACGAGTTCCATATCTTCTGGTACTCTCCATACAACCGCAACTGCCGATCCTTGCCGGAAAACGATAGTGATTTTTCCACTCGAGCCCATATTCGTTTATAATCATCACCTCTTTCAGGACTCCCCGCCACGGCTTTGCCGCTGCTATCCTGTGCCGTTTCAGTGTAGTTCTTAACCGCCTGGTCATATCCCGTTCTTACCGTCACGGCATAAGGAAGTGTCCGCGACAGCATCCCTCCAAACTCCCGGCTTTCATAGCTGTACCGGTCATCAAAAAGGTCATCCGCCGAAAAATTGTCGGCAGACAATCCAGTGACAGGGAGATTGCTTCCCCCGAAATTGACGCGATATTTTGCATAGAGCCTGACACCTGTCCGGTCATCAATAACGGGTGAAGAGAGGGTAAGGGAATTGACCCATTGTCCGGCATTTGCAGACTCTTTACTGCTGCCCGTTGTCACGATCCCCCGCCCCCGATAACCCTGTCGCACAACGGTCGTTCCCGCACTGAGGGGTGAGAGGTAGTGCCTGTATCCGAGTTCGGATAAAAACGCAATGTTTCTTCCGCCCTCCATCGGGAACTGCAACCCTCCATACAACTGGTGTTCCAGATTATCCAACTCTTCAAATTGATCATACCGTCTGTTGTGCAGGCTGTAACCGGCAAGCAGTGTCAAATGATCGTTCCGGGGTAATTTTGTATCCACAAATCCCGCATATTCCTGATAGTCATAGAGCTGATAGTTATCCCCGTCTATCCTTGTTTTTGCCCGTACTCCACTGCGAATCCATCCTTTATTTTCAAGATTGCGCTGCACGGCAAGGGTGATTTGAGGCAGGATATAGTTGCGATCTGCATGATCAGTGAAATTGATGGAGCTGCCCTCGAATGATGCCATGGCGCTCCATTTCTCCCGATCCCATGCATGCGCCACAGAGAACTCCGCTTCAGTAACGAGATCTTTTTCGGGAGAGCTGTTTCGAAAGACATTGCTCTCTGCGCTCCCTGAAATGGCGGCTTTACTCTTCCACTCCGCTTCTGCTATCATTGGCCACAGCGCAATAATTGCCATACTGAACAATAACCTCATAATCTTATCTGATTGTATCATGTTTTACCTTCTGCCGGATCGCCCGGGAGATCCACCTGCAGCGGAGTTCCTTGCGCCTCGTTTTCCGGCAACACCTTCCTCGCTGAACATTCCGGCTCCTGATTTACCGCCATAGGTCGCTGGTGAGTCACCAAACGTGTTCGGGTATCGCTCCCTGTTCTGGATGATATCATTGATACCATCGCAATCTTCATCAATGAACTGCAGTTTGTTCTGCATGGCACGACTCTCCTTTTGAGCGGAATTGCTGACAGAACCGGTCATTGTTGCATTCGCTGAATCACTGCCAAAAGCTGCACCTGAAAAAATGGCACTCGTAACAACAAAAAAAGTACACAGTGATGTTTTGGTGATCAGCATTACACGTCTCCTCGTAAAAAATGTCAGGTCCGGATGTTGTTCACAAACTGCCGGACCTGAAATACAAAATACGTACGACCTTAACGGGCAGCCTTTCCTGCTCCATGCGGCCCTGTGCCATCAAGAACGGGTGTTCCTGTCCCGCTACCTGAAACCGCACCTCTTCCGGCACCCGAACCATCCTGGGGACGCACATAGTCTGGATCCTGGCCATCAGGAATCCCGTCATTGTTTGTGTCCCTTGCCCTGTCATTGATTCCGTTATTATCGGCATCAACAAAGCCCCTGTTGCTGCTTCCGGTACCGCTTCCGCCCATACCCATTCCACCACCCGCACCGCCCCCCTGAGGACCCCTTGCATAGAGGGGATTCGATAGTGAAAGCGTGATGAATGAACCCGCTATCATCGCCATTCCAATAATTTTTTTCATGGTAACTGTTCCTTTTCATTGGTGAGTGTATTCGCTTTAAACAGCAGAGTTCGTTCTATCCCGATGCTCCACCACCTGTTAGGATCAATTACTGTGCCAGAAAAGAGATGCGATCTGTAAAGACCAATCAGAATAGCATTTAGCGGGTAATGTCCGGTAATCAGGGCTATGCACTCCTGCCCATTGTTTCGACCAGCTGGTCGTCGGTTCGACGATATGGTCGATGCAGGCTTCAGCGGAGAAGAGGTGTTTGAGCGGTTATTTCATGCCGTACTTTTTGAGCTTGTAACGCAGGTGCCGTTCGCTGATACCAAGAAGCTCGGCAGCTCTTGTCTGCACCTGACCAGACTTGCTGAGTGCATCAAGAATTAAAGACTTCTCGAAGGCTTCCACCTTTTCCGGAAAGGTTTCATCGCCTGACATCACCGGTTTCGAGCCCTTTGGAGACTCATTGAGCCTGACGGGAAGATCGCTTTGCATGATGGTTTCGCCACGCGTAAGCACGACTGACTGCTGAATAATGTTTTCAAGTTCCCGGACATTTCCGGGATAGGAGTATTTCATAAGGGTGTCCATCGCCTCTCTTGAAATTCCGGCAATCCGTTTGTTGTTTTCCGATGCAAAGCGACGCACAAAGCCTTCAACCAGTGGAGGAATATCTTCACGTCGATCCCTGAGCGGCGGAATTCGTATGGAAACAACATTGAGCCGATAGAAGAGGTCCTGGCGAAAGGTACCCTCTCTGATCATTGCTTCGAGGTCCCGGTTTGTGGCGGCGACAATGCGGGTATTGGCCTGGATCGGAATATTGCTGCCTATGCGTTCAAATGTTTTCTCCTGCAATACCCTGAGCAGCTTGACCTGGAGAGAAAGAGGAATTTCACCCACCTCATCAATGAAGAGCGTACCTCCTTCAGCGGTTTCAAATCGACCTTTCCTTTGCCGGTCGGCTCCGGTAAAAGCCCCCTTTTCATGCCCGAAAAGCTCGCTTTCAAGGAGCGTATCCGGAAGTGCCGCACAATTAACTGCAACGAATGGTTGGTTGTGACGCGAGCCGGAAAAATGTACGCTTCGGGCAATCAGCTCCTTGCCTGTACCGGTTTCGCCGGTAATCAGCACTGAAGCATTGCTGTCAGCGATCCTCCCCGCAACATTGAGCACCTGGCTCATCGCGTCAGATTCTGCTATGATTCCATCAACACTGAAACGCTCGGTGAGTTGCTGACGAAGCAGGCGATTTTCGCTGATAAGCTGTTTTCGTTCAAGAATATTGCTTATCAGCACCTGCAAGCGGTAGAGGTCGATCGGCTTGGTGATGTAATCGGCAGCTCCAAGTTTCATGGCATCGGTTGCTGATTCCACCGTACCGTAGGCGGTCATGATGATAACCTGTATTGAGGGATTTATCTCCTTGATGGCTTCAAGAAGTTTTACCCCGCTCATGCCGGGCATCCTGAAATCGGAGAGCACGATATCGACCGCACTGTTCCGGATGTTCAGAATTGCCTGTTCAGGGTTAGCAGCCTTCAGCACCCGGTAACCCTGCTTGGAAAGAAAACCCGCAAGGCTCTCAAGTTGCACAGGCTCGTCTTCGACCACCAGAATCGTATAATCCATTATCTCGTTCCGTTTATGTTGCAAGTAGTAACCATTCATGACCGGGGCAGCACGATTCTGAAAATGCTCCCCCTGTTTTCAAGACTTTCGACTTCAATAACTCCCCCGTGTGACTGGACAATCTGGTTGGCTATGCTCAGACCCATTCCGGTACCATCCTCCTTTGAGGTAAAATAGAGATTGAATATCTGAGAGCGCAACTCCTCGGGAATTCCCCTGCCGGTATCGGCAACCTCAATGAACGCATTGCCGTTGTGCTGCCCTGTCGTGACGGTCACGTCCCCGCCCGGCTCTGTCGCTTCGACCGCATTCCGGACAAGATTGAGCAATACCTGCTGCATCTGAGCCCTGTCGATAGCAATTTGGCATCCGGAAAAAGCTTTCAGCGTAAAGCGCACGCCCACGGTCTCGGCTTCACCCTCCAGTACGGGTCGGTATTGCCTGATAAAATCATCCAGATCAGTTGGCATCAGCATGAGCTTCGGAGGGCGGGCAAATTTCAGGAATCGCTGGATGATGGCATTGACCCGGTGTACTTCGGAAACGATAGCTCGAACCAGATGATGATACTCCTCTCTCTCTTCAGCCGGAGAAAACTCCATGTCAAGGCGCTGCCCCAGAACACCGATAGCATTGAGCGGGTTGCGGATTTCATGTGCCACCCCGGAAGCAAGTTCACCCATGGCGGTGAGTTTTTCCTGACGCTCGATCACCCACTGCATTGAGCGCTGTACCGTCATATCCCGCAACACGACAAACGCCCCATCAGGATAGTTCTCCGTACCATTGATCAGAGTGAAATGACCTGCAAGGATGAATTGAGTGTTGTTGATGCGGCAATCAAACTCTTTTGTGCTTGCCGTTGTCTGGCGGTTCATAAACTCCATGATCAATATTCCGCATTCAGGAAGAATAGCACTGAGAGAGTGGCCGATGGCACCGGCCCCTGTTATGTTTAAAAGTTTTTCTGCTGAGCTGTTGAGCAGGGTAATGTTCCCCCCGGTGTTCACGGCTATGACTGAATCCTCCATATTTTCGAGAATGGAGGAGGAGAAGAGCTTTTCACCAAGCAGGGCATCCTTGACCTTCAATTCATTGCGTCGTGTAAGGATAAGGTTGAATACCGCCAGACCTCCTATGGATGCAAGGCCCAGAAGCAGTATAATGCGGATTTGCAGCTTCTCTGCCGCCTCCATAAACGGATCGGTTTTCAGTCCGATGCGAAGCAATCCGAACCTGCTGCCCTGATAGAAGAACGGTTTAATCACTTCAAAAACCTTTTTGCCATTGAATGTGGTAAACCTTGTGGTCGATCTCTTCTGTTCAAGCGCACGCGACAGGATCGGGTCAGACTGTATGGTTTCGGCTTCGGTTACATTGGAGGTCGCGGCAATGATAGCGGAGGAGTCCTGCCAGATGATATAGGCAATCCCGGCAGCATCGGTACCTGTTCGCTGAATAAGTCTTCCCGGCCCGATCTGCTTCTGCATGGCGAGAAGCCTTGTTGCATCAACATTACCGACAATTGCACCACCCCGCCGTCTGGCAACGGCAACAACCAATCGGGGTCCTTTGCCGGATTCGCTCTCCCTGATTCCGAGGTTGAGTACCTCTGTTTTTCCGGAAAGGATCGGCATGAGCTGACTGGCTGGCTCACAGTTCCGAAAAAGCGGTGTATGATCGGGCGGTGTGTTCCATGCAATTCGATTGCCGTTACGGTCAACAATAGTGATCCGGTACATGCCGCTTTTACCGGCAATTTCAGTAAGATTTTCGGATGTCAACGCTTTCTGGCTGTCCATGCGCTCTATCAGTCGCAACTGATCAGCAAGCCCGCCGGTGATGAGACCATTGATCTCGTTATAGCCGATCAGTGCTGTTTCTGCGCCTTCGGTAAGAAAATGAATCAGCAGTGATGACTCCTCGTGCATCAGGTTCTCAATCTCTTCAATGCGGGCTTTATAGTGCAGAAAGGCTGTAGCGGAGAACGCCATGACCAACAAGAAAAACATCCCGGCAAGATAGTTTGGCGGGATTGGCAGCGGACGCCACGGTTGTTTGTGCTTGCGTGTCATGCGTATCGGTATTGTTGCATTACCTCATCCCTCCGTCACGGTTAACTTGATGCTCCGGCAAACAGAGCAATCACCACACCAAGCCCTGAAAAACCACGGAAGCACCGCTATACATCATAAATACTGTAGCTCCGATCACTGCCCGCCTTCAGGCAGTCAGTTAGCTAAAGAGCCCGTGAGTTGATCATTGCTTGCTATAAAACAATATCGTATTATTACTTTGACAACGATGTAACTACTACAGATCGAATCTCACTCAACCCTGAACCGTGAACTCCAATGCAGAAAAATGTTGGTCAAACAGATAAAATAATCCGGATTGTTATCGGGATTGCCATTATTGCCGCAGGAGTCATCAATCAGTCATGGTGGGGAGCTGTTGGCCTTATACCGCTTCTGACCGCCTTTACAGGATTTTGTCCGCTCTATACCCTGATCAAGACATCTACCTGCGGAAGTTGCGGTTGTGGTGATAAACCAAGGGACAATAGCTCATGCAAGCCCTGAAGCGTGCATGAAGCAGACCGGGACGAATGTTTTCGCTGCCCGTCAATCCTTGACGCATCGAATTGAAAAGCCAATGTTCTTGTTAACCATCCCTCTCCTCAGAGCCGCATCGTAGTAGCCGAGTGACCGGCCCCATGCACTCTTTGCCCCGGATTCAGTTGAAGACCATAGTCTGCTGTATTCACCCGGAGGCATAAAGTATCCGTCATTATCCCGTCTGGCTCCCCCCGGAAGAGCCTCAAAGCCGCTTTTACCGGCAACACTACCCTGCTCTGCCCTCCAGAGTGTTGCCGATTTTATAGCACCCCCGGCATTTTCACTTCCGCCAAGCAGCTCCACGAGCTTGTTCCATTCAGCATCGGTGGCTACGTGCCACCCCTTCGGGGCAAGACCTCTTGGGTCTTTAACCGCATACCAGTTATAGAGTTTACCGTAGATTTTTCCATTTTCAAGCCGGTTACTGTTGTAACACCACGCTCCTGTTTTCAGAAGCGCCCACGCTTCAGGATCCTGCACTTCAGGAATTGCATCACCATTCCGGTAGTGTGCCACATCAAGATTTTTTCCTGTCCATACCATGGATCCAATCTGAACAGCATTGTAGCTGTTTCCGTCCTGATCAACCACCTTTTCAGGACGGCTGCTGCAACCTGCCAGCAAAAGAAGGAGAGTAACCACTCTGGTTACAGTAAACGCCCCTGATCGGCAAAGTGTTACACCGTTAGTTGTTATCACAGCAATAGTTTTAATGGTTTATAGCTTCCACTGGCGAACATTCGATCATCTCTCCAAGCGCATCAAGGAGTACCGTGGGGCTGCCTAAAATCTCCCGGCTTTATTATAACCGTATGCCCATCATAAAGCAACCGGCAACAAAGGTTAATGCTTGAAATCAAAAAAAGTGATCCTGACCTTCCGCTTTTGGCCTCTCCCGTCGAAAAGAGCGCTTGAGAATAAATCGGATAGCGTTTTGTTTTGCCTCAGATGGAAATGGAGAAAATGCCTTGTTGAGTTAGCGAGTTAATGT
>NZ_MPJE01000031.1:0-19041 GCF_001975465.1 Chlorobium sp. KB01 | reverse complement strand
GCAATTGCGGTATTTTATGCCACCTTTTTTTATTGCCTTCGTGAATAATTCAGGGTAAAAACAAAAGAACATGCACAGTTTAATTCAGTTATCAATAGTCGTACTGCTACTGCCGCTGCTCTCGTTTGTCACGCTTATATTTTTCAACCGACGCTTGCCGCGACGGGGTGATTTTATAGGTGTCGGCATACTTGGAACAGCATTCGCACTATCAGCCTATATTTTCTGGACGGTTATTGTGCAGAGCTACGATCCTGCATTCAGGATTGCATGGGATTTCACCTGGATTGATCTCGGCAACGTTCCCGGAGTGGGGCCGCTGAAGATCAAAATGGGCATTGTTATTGACAATCTGACGGCCATCATGCTTGCGATGGTGACCCTGATCAGCCTTCTTGTGCATCTCTACTCCACCGGATATATGGCCGGCGACAAGAACTACGGCCGCTATTTTGCCTATCTCGGCATCTTTACCTTTTCGATGCTCGGTATTGTACTCTCCGACAACCTCTTCTCTATCTATATCTTCTGGGAGCTTGTCGGACTCTCCTCATACCTGCTTATCGGCTTCTTCTTTGAAAAGGACAGTGCCGCCGATGCACAGAAAAAAGCTTTTCTTGCCAACCGTGTCGGTGATATCGGCATGTGGCTCGGTATTCTGATTCTCTATTCACAGTTCCACACCTTCAGTTTCTCCGAGGTCTATGCCAACCTTGCAGCAGGGAAGTTCGCCCTCTCAAACGCATGGCTGACCGCCGCCGGAATTCTGCTCTTTATGGGCTGCGTCGGCAAATCGGCACAGTTCCCGCTCCACATCTGGCTGCCTGACGCCATGGAAGGCCCGACACCGGTTTCCGCCCTGATCCATGCTGCGACCATGGTTGCAGCAGGTGTCTACTTCGTTGCCCGTATCTTTGTGATGCTGACACCCGATGCACTCCATGTGATTGCCTTTATCGGTGCCGTTACCGCATTCATGGCAGCGACCATAGCCATTACCCAGAACGATATCAAACGGGTTCTGGCCTACTCGACCGTTTCGCAGCTTGGCTACATGGTTCTCGGCCTCGGTGTCGGAGCCTACTCGGCAGCGCTCTTTCACCTCGTTACGCACGCGTTTTTCAAAGCCTGTCTCTTTCTCGGTTCTGGTGCCATTATCCACGCCATGCACCATGAGCAGGATATGCGCTGGATGGGTGGACTTCGCAAGCATATGCCCTGGACATTCGCAACCTTCACCCTTGCCACGCTTGCCCTGGCCGGTCTTCCCCTGACCAGCGGCTTTTTAAGCAAGGATGCCATCCTTGCCGGAGCGATAGGATTCGCCAACGTTGAGGGAGGCGGTATCTACTATCTTATTCCTGTACTCGGATTCTTCTCCGCCATGCTGACCGCATTCTACATGGGTCGCCAGATCTGGCTTGTCTTCTTCGGTGAAAGCCGTACGCACCTCAAACCGGCTGATCCTCACCATGGCGATCACCATGCGCACGACAGTCACGCGGCTCATGGTGATGATCATCATGCCGAACACGGCGTGCATGAGGTTTCATGGAACATGAGAGCCCCGCTTGTTATTCTTGCAGCACTTTCGGTCTTCTTTGTCTACTCGCCCGATCCGCTTGACGGTGCCAAGGGGTGGTTCATGAAGATGATTCCTACTCCGGCCACAGTGGTTGGTGCCGCCAACCCGCAGATCGGTTCACTCCCGGCCGGTTCGGTTCTGCCTCAGCTTGCAGCAGTCGGTGCTCTTCCGGAAACGCACGCGACGGAAGGTGCAGTTGCGCCTGCTGAACATGGTGCAGCTCCTGCCGCAGCAGAACACGGAGCCGCAGCAGCTTCACACGGCGAAGCAAAGGGAGGGCACGCCTACTCCGATCCGCGTCAGGCAGAGATTGTCCACGCAGGTCATGCAGCGCACTACACGGCCATCTATATTTCGAGCGTCATGGTTGTGCTCGGTATCGGTCTTGCCTTTGTTGTCTATGTCTTCGGTATTATCGATCCGGCAAAGACCGCAGTTGCCATCCGGCCGCTCTATCTCTTTTCGCTCAACAAGTGGTACTGGGACGAGATCTACCAGGCCACCTTCATCAAGGGCTCGGTTGTTCTTTCCAAACTTCTCTCCTGGTTCGACACCAATGTGGTTGACGGTATTGTCAACGGTGTTGCAACCCTGGTCAGGAAGTTCGCCTTCGCCAATGCCGGATTTGACAAATATGTGGTTGACGGCCTCGTAAACTTTACCGCATTCTCTGTCAACACCACCGGTGCGGTTCTGAGAAAACTCCAGACAGGAAAGGTTCAGACCTATGTGGTCATGCTCCTTGTTGCAGTCTTTGGTTACTTTATCTATTACTTTACACGACTGATCTACTAAGAGGGATCTATTTTTAATCTGAAAACTTACAGAAACGGAACATGCTGAGTTTAATTGTATTTCTGCCTATCATCGCCGGTCTGATCATTCTTGCCGTGCCTTCCTCGCAAAAGCAGATAATCAGAATTGTTTCACTGCTTGCGGCTATCGGCCAGGGCGTGCTGGCGTTTCTGATCTGGCGAGGATATGACCCCTCGATTCCGGGAATCACGGCTGGACCGGGCGGCAGCGCCTTCGGATCCTTCCAGTTTGTGGAGAAGCTCTCCTGGATCAATATCAACCTCGGCGCCCTGGGCTCGCTGAACATCGACTACTTCCTCGGTGTTGACGGCATCTCGGTGACCATGGTTATTCTGACCGCACTGGTCTCCGCCATTGGCGTGCTCTCAAGCTGGACCATCCAGAAACAGGTAAAGGGGTACTTTATCCTCTACAACCTTCTGGCCACGGCCATGATGGGCTGCTTTGTCGCGCTTGATTTCTTTCTCTTCTATGTTTTCTGGGAGCTGATGCTTCTTCCGATGTACTTCCTGATCGGCATCTGGGGCGGACCGAACCGTGAATATGCAGCCATCAAGTTCTTCCTCTACACCCTGTTTGGTTCCGTCTTCATGCTGCTTGTCATGATCGGACTTTACTTCAGTGTTACCGATCCGGTTACCGGCAACCACACCTTCTCTCTTGTTGCCATGGCTACCCAGTCGAACTTCAATGTTGCGGGCGCCATATTCGCTCCTGAAAACCACGGATGGCGTCTGATTGCCTTTATCGTGCTCTTCATCGGCTTTGCCATCAAGGTTCCTATGTTCCCGTTCCATACCTGGCTTCCTGATGCTCACGTTGAAGCACCGACCCCTATTTCGGTTATTCTTGCCGGTGTATTGCTGAAGCTTGGAACCTACGGCATGATGCGTATCAACTTCCCGCTCTTCCCGGAAGTCTTCCAGGCATCCATGTATGTGATCGGTATTTTCGGTGCGATCAATATTATATACGGTGCATTCTGTGCCCTTGCCCAGCAGGATCTTAAAAAGATGGTTGCCTACTCCTCCATCAGTCACATGGGCTACGTGCTGCTCGGTCTTGCCGCAGGCAACAGCGAGGGAATGCTCGGCGCGCTCTACCAGATGTTCAACCACGGCACCATCACCGCCATGCTCTTCCTTCTGGTCGGTGTGATCTATGACCGTGCCCATACCCGTCAGATTGACAAGTTCGGAGGCCTTTCCTCCTACATGCCGCGCTATGCCGCAGTTGTGACCATTGCCTGGTTCGCTTCACTCGGTCTGCCCGGCCTGAGCGGCTTCATCTCCGAGGCATTTGTTTTTGTCGGTGCATTCAGTTCGGTAACCACCCGTCCGATTGCCATTGTCTCGGTGCTCGGTATCGTCTTCGGTGCAGCCTATCTGCTCTGGTCGCTGCAGAGAATGTTTCTCGGCAAGAGAAAACCGGATGCAGCCTACGATCTTGAGGTTGATGCAGAGGGTCATGAGCACATCCACTTCCACGACTGGAAAGGAAAGCTCGATCTTGATGCACGCGAGCTGGTTATGCTTGTTCCGCTTGCCGTGATCACCATTGCACTCGGTATCTATCCGATGCCTGTGATCGGCATGCTGACATCAAGCATCAACAAGCTTGTGCAGGTGCTCTCTCCAGTTGTGCTGACATCTTTGAATTAACCGCTTTTGCACGAGGTAAAAGAATAAACGTAGAGAATTATGTTCGAGCTGCCATCAGGTGCTGAAATCCAGAGTATCATAGCTGTTCTCAAGGCAAATACAGGGTTTTTTATACCTGAAATCTATCTGTCCGTGCTCTTTATGGCCGTGATCCTTGTCGATCTGGTCACGAAAGGGAGGAAAAACAATGTGCTCTCCATTACAACCCTTCTCGGGCTTCTTGGCAGCATCTACTTTATCTTCCAGCAGCATGCACTTCCATCCGGAGAGATCTTTTTCGGGATGTATGTCATTGACCGCTACGCACTCTTTTTCAAATACTTCTTTGTTGTTTCCGGTATCATAGCCGTCATCATTACGATGGCCGATGAGCAGTTCAACCGTGAGGTCAAGAGCATGGGTGAGTATTATGCCCTGATCATCTCGATGGTGATCGGCATGATCATGATGGCCTCTTCGGGCGATCTTCTGATGATCTTCCTCTCCATGGAGCTGGTCAGTTTTTCAGCCTACATCCTGACCGGCTATTTCAAGCGCAACCGCCGCTCATCGGAAGCTGCCCTGAAATATCTGGTTTACGGTGCGGTCTCCTCCGGCCTTATGATCTATGGCTTCTCGCTCATCTACGGCCTTACCGCACAGACCAATCTTATCAGGATCAGTGCAACACTTGCACAGCATGGTTATGATCCCCTGATCATGATTCTTGCCACGCTGCTGATTCTTGCCGGATTCGGCTACAAGATCGGCGCTGTGCCTTTCCATTTCTGGAGTCCTGATGTCTATGAAGGTGCTCCTACACCGATTACCGCCTATCTCTCGGTTGCCTCCAAGGCGGCCGGTTTTGCGCTGCTGATGCGCTTCTTCTACATTGCTGTGCCGCGTGCTGCACTTCCAATTGAAGATGTCATGGGTATCGACTGGCTTGCTCTGCTCATTGTGCTCTCCATTGCTTCAATGGTTTACGGTAACGTGGTTGCTCTCTGGCAGAAAAATGTCAAACGACTTCTCGCATACTCCTCGATTGCCCATGCAGGATATCTGCTGCTCGGCGTGCTGCTTCGTGATGCGCTCGGTACACAGGCAACGCTTTTCTATCTGACCTCCTATTTTCTGATGAATTTCGGTGCCTTCTATGTTGTCACCCTTATTGCCAACAAGACCGGCAGCGAGAATCTTGAGGACTACCGCGGGCTCGGCAGACGGATGCCGATTGCCGGTGCAGCTCTCACCGTATTTTTGATCTCCCTTGTCGGTCTTCCTCCGACCATTGGATTCATAGGAAAGCTGATGATCTTCTCGGCACTGCTTGCCAAGGGTTCACTCTATATCTGGCTTGCACTTATCGGTGTACTGACCAGCGTCATCTCGCTCTACTATTATATGCTGATACCGCTCAACATGTATCTGCGTGACTCCGAACAACCGGAAGAGAAGAGCTTCAACCCCGGACTTATCGCAAACATACTGATGTCCTTCCTGATGATCCTGACACTCTGGTTCGGACTCTTTTTCACTCCGCTTTCCGATTTTGCACGATACTCTTCAGCCATGTTCGGTTTAACCCTGCAGTAAGATGGTTAACCTGCATTGAATACACGCAACCCCGTTTTTTCGCAAGGAAGAACGGGTTTTTTTATGGTAAATCGGCGGGTGAATGTTAATTTAAAAAATGTATTTATGATGCTCCACAAAGGAGGCTCCGTTTGAACTGTTCTTGCTTTTAATGGGTATTTCAATCTGACTTTCCGATAAATCGCTTTTACATAATATGGAGGTAAACATGCAAAGCAACCAGACCTTTGCCGAGATATTCCAGGCCAGGGGAGTGAGTCGCAGGGACTTTCTGAAATTCTGTACCATGACGTCGGTCTATCTGGGCCTTGCTCCATCAATGGTACCGAGCGTTGTCGAGGCCATGGAGAAGAAGCCGAGAACGCCGGTTATCTGGCTTCACGGACTTGAATGCACCTGCTGTACAGAATCCTTTATCCGCTCCTCCCACCCCACAATCGAAGACCTGCTCTTCAACATGATCTCCCTTGACTACGATGATGCACTCAGCGCCGCAGCGGGCACGCAGCTTGAGGATGTGCGCCGCAAGATCATGAAGGATTACAAGGGGAAGTACATTCTGGCTGTTGAAGGCAATGCCTCCACAAAGGATGACGGTGTCTACTGCATGGTCGGGGGTGACTCCTTCCTCAATACCCTGAAAGAGACTGCCGCTGATGCAGCCGCAATTATCGCATGGGGCAACTGTGCATCATTCGGATGCGTGCAGAACGCCCATCCCAATCCGACAGGAGCCGCTCCGGTTTCCGAGATTATCAAGGACAAGCCGATTGTCAAGGTTTCCGGATGTCCTCCGATTTCGGAGGTGATGACCGGTGTTATTACCCATTTCCACACCTTCGGCACCCTCCCCGAGCTTGACCGGCTTGGACGTCCAAAGGCCTTCTACAACACCCGCATTCACGACAAGTGCTACCGTCGAGCCTTCTTTGACGCCGGAATGTTTGTCAGAAGCTTTGATGACGATTCAACCAGAAAGGGTTGGTGCCTCTACAAGATGGGATGCAAGGGGCCGACAACCTACAACTCCTGCTCCAAGATTCAGTGGAACGGAGGCACAAGCTTCCCGATCGGCTCCGGCCACCCCTGTATCGGTTGCTCCGAACCCAACTTCTGGGACAAGGGACCATTCTATACCCGAAAGGCTGAAGTTTCGTTCCTTGGAAGCGACAGTAACGCTGACAAGATCGGCATGGTTGCCGTCGGCGCAGCCGCTGCAGGTGCAGCCGCACATGCTGCCGTTACGGCCGCGAAAAAGGCAAAAGCAGAGAGCTCAGAAAAAGACAAAGCTTAATCAGGAGTAGAGAAACATGGCAAAAAAAATAGTTGTCGATCCGATCCCCCGTATTGAGGGACATCTCAGAATAGAGGCAAAGCTGAACGAGAGTAATGTTATTGAAGATGCTTTCAGCAGCGGCACAATGTGGCGCGGTATCGAGGTTATTCTGAAGGGACGCGATCCGAGGGATGCCTGGGCATTTACCGAGCGTATCTGCGGAGTCTGTACCACCGTTCATGCTCTCGCTTCGGTTCGTTGCGTCGAGGATGCGCTTGGTATCGATATTCCTGCCAACGCCCGCATCATCCGCAACCTGATGAATGCAACCCAGGTGACGCAGGATCATCTGGTACACTTCTACCATCTTCACGCCCTTGACTGGGTAGATGTGGTGAGCGCGCTGAAAGCCGATCCCAAACAGGCCTCCGTTATTGCCCAGAGCATCTCGGCCTGGCCGAAATCCTCACCCGGCTACTTCAAGGATCTCCAGCAGCGCCTCATCGGCTTTGTTGACAGCGGCCAGCTCGGTATTTTTGCCAACGGCTACTGGGGTCACCCCGGCTACAAACTTCCTCCGGAGGTGAACCTTATTGCGGTTGCGCACTACCTTGAGGCGCTTGATTTCCAGAAGGAGATCATCAAGATTCACACCATTTTCGGCGGCAAAAACCCCCATCCGAACTATCTGGTTGGCGGTATGGCCTGTGCCATTGACCCGAACAGCGACACAGCGATCAACATCGAGCGTCTTTCGATGATCAAGAAGATTATCGACGACACCCAGACCTTTATTGACCAGGTCTACATTCCCGACCTGATCGCCATTGCCGGATACTACAAGGGGTGGCTGCACGGCGGCGGACTCGGCAACTATCTCAGCTACGGCGATTTTCCCGAGACCACGCTTGCCGACTTCAAGACCCTGCTCTGGCCAAGAGGAGCCATTCTTGGCAAGGATCTCACCACCATTCATGATGTCGATCCGAGAGATGCCGCACAGGTAACCGAAGAGGTGAGCCATAGCTGGTACACCTACAAGGGTGGTGACGGCAAGGGGCTTCACCCCTGGAAGGGCGAGACCACGCCGAACTATACCGGCCCGAAACCACCGTTCCAGTATCTCGATACCGACAAGAAGTACAGTTGGCTGAAAACTCCCCGCTGGAAGAACAACCCGATGGAGGTCGGCCCGCTTGCCCGTGTGCTTGTCGCCTACGCCAAGGGTGATCCGATGATCAAGGATACGGTCGGTCTTGTGCTCTCAAAACTCGAAGTCGGACCCGAGGCACTTTTCTCGACGCTCGGCCGCACCGCAGCCAGAGGCATCGAGTGCAAGCAGACCGCAGGGTTCATGCGTCACTACTATGATCAGCTTGTTGCCAATATCAAAACCGGCGACTACCGCACCTTCAACAGCGAGCGGTGGGATCCCGATAGCTGGCCTAAAGAGTGCAAGGGTTTCGGCTACACCGAGGCTCCCCGCGGTTCGCTCGGCCACTGGATCCATATCGAGGATGAGAAGATCAAGGAGTACCAGATTGTGGTACCTTCGACCTGGAACGCTTCGCCGAGAGATGTCAACGGCAACATCGGCGCATACGAGTCGGCACTGAAGGGGACGCCGGTCGCCAATCCCGACCAGCCGCTTGAGATCCTCAGAACCGTTCACTCATTCGATCCTTGCCTGGCCTGTGCCTCGCATCTCTTCGACATGAACGGCAATGAGATAACGTCGGTTAAAATCGTCTAAAAGGAGCTTCACATGGGTAGAATAATTGAAGAGATCTACGTCTGGAGACTGCCGGTAAGGCTCTATCACTGGATCAATGCGCTTACGATTGTGATTCTGATGATAACCGGCCTCTATATTGCAGCTCCGCTGATCAATCCGCCTCTCGGTGAGGCGGTCTGGTACAAGGGGATGGCGTGGTGGCGCTACATGCACTTTGTTGCAGCGTTTATCTTTGTTGCCAACTTCATCTTCCGTCTCTACTGGGCGCTGTTCGGTAACGACAAATATGCCCGATTCGGCGGATTCCAGCCCTGGTCACCCTCATGGTGGGGCAAACCCTTCCGGGAGCAGGTTGAGTCCTATCTGTTTCTGAGGAGTGACGAGCCGAACTATGTGGGGCACAACCCGGTTGCCGCGCTTGCGCACTTTATCTTTATCTTCTGCGGTTCCAGCTTCATGATCTTCACCGGGCTGGCAATGTATGGAGAGAACAACCCCGGTGGGTTCAACTCCACCATGTTCGGCTGGCTGATTCCGCTCTTCGGCGGAAGCTACTCGCTGCACTTTCTGCACCACGTGATGGCATGGATCTTCCCGGTCTACTTTATCATGCATATCTATGCGGTGATTCGTCACGATGTGGTTGACCGCACCAGCGTCACCTCATCAATCATCACGGGGTTCAAGCACAAGGTGGAAGAGGAACCGAGTTAACGCTGTTTCCATCGCTCTTTTGCCCCCGATTCGTCGGGGGCTTTTTTTAGCTCCGGAGGAGCGCGACATTGGCAGCCCCCAACGAAGTTGGAGGAGGGGTTAATAAATTATAGTTCAATTGAAACACAGCAAGATCAACATCATCGGCCTCGGCAACACCCTCCATGGAGACGAGGGGTTCGGTGTGGCGGCGGTCAACGCGTTCCGTGAATCATCATCCTATCCCGAATCGGTCAGCTTTATCGACGGAGGCACCCAGGGGGTCTATCTGCTCGACTTTATCGAGTCATGCGATGCACTCATGGTCTTTGACGCGCTTATTCCCCTGGAGTACGACCGGGGGGTCTATGTCTATCGCAACGAAGAGCTTCCCGATTTCATTCACCGCAAGATGAGTTCCCACCAAATGGGCTTCAGCGAACTGATAGGTGTGGCCAAACTGCGCGGCAGAATGCCTAAGGAGCTGGTGCTGATCGGCATCCCCCCCAGAGAGCTTGAACTCTCGCTCAACCTGAGCGCCGAAGTATCCGGGCTCCTCCCCGAAGCCGTAGAGAAGGGAAGAGTCATTGTTGATAGCTGGCTTTCAGCAGATGAATAATTGAAATGCGTTATAAGGGCAATCACGCAGGATTGCCCCTACAGTAGATTACGTGTCTTTTCACGTGTATTTCGTGGACTAATCTGTTTTCTACGGTTTTATTAACCGCAAAAACTCACTCCTTGTCGACTGTGAGCTGATAAACTGCCCCGACATGGCTGATGTTGTGGTCACGGAGTTGAGCTTCTCCACACCGCGCATAACCATGCACATGTGGCGGGCCTCAATCACCACACCAACCCCCTTCGGGTTGAGCACACTCTGGATGGCGTCGCGTATCTGCTGGGTAAGCCGCTCCTGTACCTGAAGGCGGCGGGAAAAGACCTCCGCCACACGGGCAAGTTTTGAGAGCCCCACAATCTTGCCGTCAGGAATGTAGGCGATATGCGCCTTGCCGAAAAAGGGGAGCATGTGGTGCTCGCACATCGAGAAGATATCGATATCCTTTACCAGTACCATCTCGTCATAGGACTCGGTGAAGACCGCATTTTTTAGCAGCTCCTCCGGATCCTGGCTGTACCCTCTGGTCAGAAAGCGCATGGATCGGGCAACCCGCTCGGGTGTTTTAAGCAGCCCTTCGCGCCGGGGGTCCTCGCCGATCCCCTCAAGCATGGCAGTCACCGCTTCGGAGAGCCCTCCGAGAATATGCGGTTCGGTATCGGGTGTATCTCTATAACAGTCATCATCATCGCAGCAGCTCCCGCGACCCGAAGGGAGCGGATTACTGGCCGAGATAGCGGACGGAATTTTTTCCTGTTTCATATATTTTTACTTCGTGGAGAGCGATCTCCCGGTTATTGATGTTACGCAGTCGTTGTTCGAGTATATCCCAGATCAGTACCGCAAGCACTTCGGTTGTCGGCACGCACTCCCTCAGCTCCGGCACGTCAAGGTTGAGGTTTCGGTGGTCGAAGCGCTCAATGATCTCCTCCTCAAGAATAGCCTTCAGCTCCTTGAGGTCAAAGAGGAAGCCGGTAGCAGGGTCAACCACGCCGTAAAGGGTGATTTCAAGCAGATAGTTGTGGCCGTGCCCGTTTTTATTGCTGCATTTTCCGTAAATTTCGCCGTTCTCTTCATCCGTAAAGTCCGGATTGAAAAGCCGATGCGCAGCATTGAACTCTATTTTTCGTGAAACGTAGACTCTTCTCGGTTTTTCCAAAAGATCTTTCATGGGCAGCAGTTGTTCTTGTTCCTTCTCTTGAATTGTACCATCCTGCATGATGCAGTAATGTACTCTTTTCGATCTACAATTTGTATTGAAGGTAACTTGGGCTTTCTTCTATAAGTTTCAACAAAGTTGCACGTTGCAGCATTATCTATCTTGGCACCCCCCAACTGGAATAGGGGGATTTGAGCGAACAGAATAATTATCTTTTATCTCCTGGCTCTCATCAAAATCGTTTTTTTATTACCCTATGCACACTACCGTTACCTTCAAAGGCCAACTGCCCCTCGTCGGCATCAACGAGAAGGGCCAGAAGACCCGTTTTGACGCCACAATGGATTTTTCAGGCCCGGCAAAGTATGCCACACCGATGGATACGGTGCTTGAAGCGCTTGGAGCCTGCTCCATGATGGATATTATCGCCATCATCAAAAAGATGCGAAAGGAGCTGACCCTGCTCCAGGCTGACCTTGAGGCCGAAAGGGCGGAGGAGCACCCGAAGGTCTTTACCTCGATCCACATCAGATACCGGATGAAGAGCCCGGACGGATCGCTCGCCGATCTCGAAAAAGCCGCCGGACTCTCCATGGAGAAGTACTGCAGCGTCGCCGCCATGCTCCGCGGCTCCGGCTGCAACATAACCTGGAGCACCGAACTGGCCTGAACCAGCAACGCCCGCTGATTCTCTTCAATCAGGAACCCCAAACTGTCATCTCGAACGCAGAGAGAGATCTCCTTTTCCGAAAACCAGATCCCTCCCTTCAGTTCGGGATGACAATCCAGCATTCAAAATCTCTTCAACGAGGGCGAAGTTGCATTTTGCGAAGTGACGCATTGGTTTGCGAGAATATGGTTATATTGTGACCTTAAAAAAGGTTTGAATTATGGTCTGAAAAAAGCTCTTGATTATGAAAAACATTCGGGCTTCAAGCGATATCATTCCGTTGGGTGAGTTCAAAGTCGGCATCTCTTCCTGTCTGAAAAAGGTGCAGACGACCGGGCATCCGTTGATTATTACCCGGAATGGCCGGGCTGCCGGAGTGCTTCTTTCACCGAAAGAGTATGACAGTCTCGTCTATCATAAACAGTTTGTTGCTTCGGTTGAGCAGGGTCTGGCCGCAGCCGAGTCCGGTGAGGTTTATGGCACCGAAGAGGTCAGGAAAATGCTTGCAGACAAAAGATCCTCCGGCAAGCAATGAATGTTGTCTGGACAACAGAAGCGGTCAGAAAGCTTGACGCCATGACATATTGGTATTGTATTGAGTTGTCGACAGCCTGTCGATAACTCACAAGAAGGATAGAGTCGGCAAAAGTTGTTATTATGACAGTGAAATTGGAAACGTATGGATGTCACGAAACAGCAAATACTTGATCTGATCCGGCAGGGTGAGGGGATTTCGGTAGAATTCAAAACCTGCCGGAATAAGATCAACCGTGATGTTTATGATACGGTTTGCGCCTTTCTCAATCGGCATGGCGGCACTATTCTTCTTGGTGTTCAGGATGATGGAACATTGCAGGGTATTGAGCCGGATGCTGTAACGCAGATCAAAAAAGACTTTGTCACTGCAATCAACAACCCGCTTAAACTCACTCCGCCAACCTATCTCTCTATTGATGTTGCCGAGGTGGATGGGAAATCCCTGCTGCGTATTTATGTGCCGGAAAGTTCTCAGGTGCATCGCTGCAATGGGCGCATATACGATCGTAATGAAGATGGAGATCTGGATATTACGGATCACACTACACAAGTCGCGCATCTCTATCAGCGTAAACAGGCAACGTTCAGTGAAAACAGGGTACACCCCTGGATTCAGGTTAAAGACCTTCGCCCGGAATTGATAGAAAAATGCCGACGATATGCTCGTATAAACAAGGACAATCATTCCTGGGCTGATATGGATGACCTGCAACTCCTCAAGAGTGCGCAGCTTTATCAAGAGGATCCAGAGACAAAGCAAAATGGAGTCACTCTGGCTGGAGTCATGCTGTTCGCGCCTGACCAGCTTATCCTGAAAGTTTGTCCTGCGCATCGAACCGACCTGATTCTGCGCAAGGTCAATGTGGACCGTTACGATGACCGAGATCTGGTTCGCACCAACCTTATCGATAGCTACGACCGGATTCTGGCTTCTGTCCAAAAGCATTTACCAGATCCTTTTTATCTGGAAGGCATTGAGCGCAGAAGCCTGCGGGATGCCATTTTCCGCGAAGTTGCATCCAATATGCTGATTCATCGCGAATATTCCAGTGGCGTTCCGTGTAGGTTTATTATTGAATACGGGCAAGTGACCACCTTCAATGCGAATCGTCCTCACGGGTTTGGCCTGCTTAACCCCGATACATTCGCACCTTATCCTAAAAACCCGGTGATTGGTGCGTTTTTCAGGGAGATAGACAGGGCAGACGAACTGGGATCGGGTATGCGCAAGATGATGATCTACGGTAAAAAGTATGGAGGTGCAGATCCGCAGCTCATCGAAGGGGATGTTTTTCGTATGATCATCAGTGTGCCGGAATTTGGCGAAAAACCCTCCCATATACTGGAAGTCTCATCAAGGCCAGAGTCGGGGCCAGAGTCAATTTTTGAAAGAGTGATCAGGGAGTTGCTCATCGGGTCCCGATCAAAATCAGAACTGGCGATAGCGCTCGGCCATACGTCGGTTTCGGGAAAACTCAATGAACGAGTTCGTGAAATGCTGGCTGATGATTTGATTGAATACACCATTCCTGACAAACCAAAAAGCCGACTTCAAAAATATCGCCTGACTGAAAAAGGTCGAAAATTGCTGGAGAACAGATGAAACAGTGACGTGTTCCTCGCTTTTTTCTGCTTCAGAACAACAGTCACATCAGAGCATGTTTGAACCCATACTGAATCAGACGCTTGGCTGCCGGGTTTTAACTACTGGTAATTAATCCCGTTTTGGGTGCATTCTCTTCTTGATCTCTTCAATTCAAAATCTTTTCAAGGTGTCTGTTGATTTTCTCTTTGGAAAAAATGAAATGATATCATAAAATAGTATCATGCATAAACGGCAGCAAAAGATTCTGGACCGGATTTTTGAGAATCCGGTACGTTCTGACGTTCAATGGTCGGACATTGAGAATCTGTTGCAGGCTCTTGGTGCTGAATTGTCAGAGGGCAAAGGTTCAAGAGTTCGCATGGTGCTTAACGGTGTGCGGGCTGTTTTTCACAGGCCTCATCCTCAAAAAGAGACAGACAAGGGGGCGTTACAATCAATGAGACGTTTTTTAAAAGAGGCGGGAGTGCGATAATCATGCTTAGATACAACGGATATTCGGGTCACGTGGAATATGATGATGAGGCAGGCATATTTCATGGCGAGGTGCTTGATACAAGGGATGTCATTACCTTCCAGGGTAAGACCGTGGATGAGATAGAGACCGCGTTCAGGGAGTCGGTTGAGGACTATCTTGACTTTTGCCGGGAGAGGGGAGAGGAGCCGGACAAGCCGTTCTCCGGTAAACTGGTTCTGCGGATGAGCCCTGAACTTCATCACAAAGTGTTTGTCAAGGCGGTCAAATCAGGAAAAAGCCTGAACAGATGGATTTCCGATACCCTCGAATCAGCCTGAATATTGCCGCTGTTTCTCCTGAATAATCCAGCATTCAAAATCTCTTCAGGTGTCATGCCAAACTGAAAGGAGGCATCTCTACTCAGGCGTGTCTCTGCTTGTGATGTCGTTATGAATACATACCCGCGTTCAGCCTCCCCCTACCTGTGTGCGTTTGAGCCCATTTTGTAGAGTTCGTCGCGGGCGTCCCCCGAAGTTATATTTCGACGGCTTCGAATAACGATAGTCGGATTGCTTTTTGCAGGAGTTTTTCTACATTAGTATAAAAACCTTACGCATGAGCAAGCATTATACTACAGAAGAAGCAGCTCTCTATCTTGGCGTATCTTCAGCAAGAATCCGCCAGTATATTCTCGAAGAGCGTTTGCAGACCGATAAATCGGGGAGAGATCACCTCATTGAAGAATCTGTTCTTTCGGATTTTGCCATGTTTGGCAGAAAAAAGGTTGGTCGTCCTTTCCTCGAACAGGGCAGCACGGATCTTGTCACTGCCGAGCAAGAGAGTGCCTCAGCGTCAAACCCTTTCATCAACAGAGATCAGCTTGATGAAGAGGGGATTCAGGTGATCAATGGTGACACCAGAGATATTATCAAACGACTTCCTGACAACACCTTCAAATGTGTTGTTACCTCTCCGCCTTACTGGGGAGTAAGGGATTATGGTGTTGAAAACCAGATTGGTGCTGAGCCTGACATTCAGGATTATATCAAGGTTCTTGTTGCAATATTCTCTGAAGTACGGCGTGTTTTGAAACCTGAAGGGACCTTCTGGCTGAACATCGGCAATACCTATACTTCAGGCGGCAGAAAATGGCGACAGGAGGACTCTAAAAACCGGGGCAGGGCAATGTCATATCGTCCGCCTACACCTGATGGACTCAAGAAAAAAGACCTGATCGGTGTGGCATGGATGGTGGCATTGGCTTGCCAGCTTGACGGATGGTATCTACGCAATGACATCATCTGGCACAAACCGAATTGTCAGCCTGAAAGCGTGAAAGACCGCCTGACGGTTGCGCATGAATACCTTTTCATGTTTTCAAAATCCGAACAGTACTATTTTAATCAGGAAGCAATCAAAGAGTCATATACAAACGGAAACGGCTTTAAAAACAAGCGCACAGTCTGGTCAATCAATACCGAACCTTGTGCAGAAGCTCATTTTGCGGTTTTCCCGAAAAATCTGGTGCGGCCATGCATTTTAGCCGGTTCAGAGAAAAATGATCTGATTCTTGATCCTTTCTATGGAGCAGGGACGGTTGGAATTGTTTCGCAGGAACTTAACCGCAAGTGTGTCGGCATTGAGATCAATCCGGATTATGTGGATATTTCAGGCAGGCGCAACGCCCGTGTCCAGGGAGCGCTTATGTTTCAGGAATCGTGAATTCCCAACGTGCATGCACCATACAGCGACTTTTCAGAAGATTCTTGAGCTGAAGTTTCCGCTCACTACCCCCATCAAAGTAAAGTTGGAACAACTCGGTTTCACCTTCACGGATAAAGCAGTAACCTGGTTTCGGGAATTGCCTGCTTTCGGTTTTCATCTCCAGCATTCCGCTGCCAGCAAGCATCAGAAGAGCCCTGGGTATCTCCACCAGTTCATAAATCCAGTTCGGAGCTTTCTGGAGGGTTCGGAGAATGAGTACCCTCTCATAGTGGTCAAGGTGCTCAAGGAATAGATTGAGCAGTGTTACAAGATCAGCAGGATTGTCGCCCCAGAGCCCTTTTCCCAGCTCCATGAATTTACTGATCCATATTCGGTCTTCCCTGATCCCTTTGTCTGCCTGTGTTTTTAATGAAATACGGGTATTGTCGATGGTGATGTCATGCCCCCGGTTTCCCTTTGGTGCAAGCTTTGCCCGGTCGGAAGAGATGTTGACAACACGCTCAAGAACATATTCGAATTTGTCTTTTGAAAATGGCTCGGCAGAAAAACTGTGATGAATTCTCAGCGCATCGCCAAAATTCTCCAGAGTCTCGTCATCAAAGAGATTGGAGTGAAAAATTGAGTAGCGATGCTCACACTGAAATATCTGAACTGTTCTTTCAAGCCATGAAAACTGGCCCGGAGTAAGTTCCCGAATGGATGCAATCAGCAATTCAATTCGGTTTCTGTCTATTTCGCTCATATTTAAGTGGTTACAGGGATGTTACTCTGAAATAATGAGATTAACTGAATCATCAAACAAATACAAATAAAGCACGGGAAGGTATTGCCTTGATCCATCCCTGATCCATCCTCCGGCCTCTCTTCAAGGTGTCACGCCAAACTGAAAGGAGGCATCTCTGTTCAGTTCGGCATTTGCAGGTATCTACTCTCTATCGATGGCCTCTCCATCTGTTTCTTATGCAGGGAGATTAGAGTGTTGGCTGTCCATGGACAAACCTCTTTTCATTTCTTCAACCTCTTCCTCTCAGCACCCAGAACTCAGCACTTTCTTTCCTCATCCCTCAGCACTATTTTTCTCCCACTTCCCACCCAAATATTTATGGAGTTGCTGTTGTTCAGATGATTTTTTTGCTGCTCTTGTAGAGTCCCCGAAGTGCATTTAAGTGGAAATTATTTGTTTATAGTTATCGTAATTGCTAACTTTGGGCATGAGTTATGAAATTTAATACTTCCATCCAAGTATTAAAGATACTGTTGATGGATGGCCTCCCGGTATCAGGGCCGATTTCAGGAAAATTTCGCTTCTTTTAAAGGAGTACGGTCCAAATGTGAGGATGCCCCATACCAAAGCAATGGGGGAAGGCCTTTTTGAAATGAGACCGAAAGGTCGGGATGGTATCGGCAGAGCGCTCTATTGTTATCAAAAAGGCAAAAAGATCATAATTCTGCACGCCTTTATCAAAAAAAACAGACAACACCGTTAAAAGAGTTGAGCGTTGCCAGAAAAAGATTACAGGAGATTAAAAATGGATGAACTGAAATACCAGCCAGTGCTATACGATGTTGAGGGGGATATTGCCAAAGACCTTCAGGACAAGGATTTTCGCAGAGAATATGAAGCGCTGGGCCCAAAATACGCACTTATCAGGGAACTGCTCTCTGCAAGGCGGTTATCTGGTATGACACAGGAAGCCGTAGCCCTGAAAATCGGGACAACCAAAAGTGCGATCTCCAGACTTGAATCCGGCAGCAAACATGCACCATCCATCGCTACGCTCATGAGATATGCTGATGCTGTAGGCTGCGAACTGGAAATTAAACTAAATCCAAAACAGCAATCGCAAAAGATCTGACCCGGTCAATAATCACCTATAGATGGGGAGGAATGCCAGGGTAATATTACTCCATGAGCAAATCAAGGAAATCCACGGTGGTGGGTTCAGGGAACAACGGTCAGCATTCACCAACTGGCTGAACGCTATGACACAACGCTGCTCACTATTTTATACTGTTGGTGGAATTACCCTTTAGGTATGGCCGTCAGTCCTATTCTTCCCTTTCGAGCCAATTCGTGTAATTCGTGGACAACCTCTTCCTCTCAGCACCCAGAACTCAGCACTTTCTTCCCTCTTCCTCTCAGCACTATGTTTTCTCCCATTACTTACCTCTCTCACTTACGTCCCTAAATGCTTTTTCGAGACTCATTCGACAGCTCTCTAATCGTTGGCATAGCTGTGAATTTGACTACTCATGATTCCGTGGTTTAAAGATAGTAAATCACGACCGTCCTGGAGTTACAGATTCTTTTCTTGAGTCCAGATAGAGGGTATCCGGACAAATATCCTGTTCATGCGGCCAAGCTATAGACCCATGCTCTGCTCGAACCTGTTTGAAATAGCTTTTGTCACGCAGCTCTTTGAAAACGCCATGATCCAGCAAATCATGGCAATCATAGGTTCCTTTTTCCCCATTGGTGAAGACAAGGGACAAGGTATAATCATCACCGGGAGTAACCGTTACTACTCGTGGGTTCATTTTTTACCTCAATGGTTCAATCTTGTATGGTTGCTGTCCGGATAGAGCAAGTTGCCAGTCCGCAACCAATTCATCCTGGTGAAGCTCCATCCATGCCAGCAGTAGTTTCATTTTATTGCTCGGAATACTGCCTTCGAGTATTTTACCTTCAGGAATGGAGACTATAACTTCGTTTTCCTGGTAAATTGCATGAATATGAGGGCTGTGGTGCTGCCGATTGTCTTTGAAATACAGGTAAACTATTATACCATAAAACATTGATATCGCTGGCATTCAAACCTCCTTCTCAGTTGTTGCTTGTTTTTCAGGGTATACGGAAACGTCGAAGCATTGTATCCTGAATTATTCACGAAGGCAATAAAAAAAGGTGGCATAAAATACCGCAATTGCTT
>NZ_MPJE01000030.1:0-29876 GCF_001975465.1 Chlorobium sp. KB01 | reverse complement strand
TCGGACTTTTACTTCGAAAATCTCCTGCGCCCGTTGCTCATGAATTATTCAGGTTACAAGAAAAAATTAAAACTGATTATGCTTTTTACTCTATTACTCTTTCAGTGAATCTATGGAAGAGACATCGACACTCTTGAAAATCTTGAAGATATTGATAACAATTGCAAGAGCGATGGCCGCTTCAGCCGCAGCAAGAACAATGACAAACAGGCTGAACATGACACCCTGCATGCTGCCGTTGTACTTCGAGAATGCCAGAAAGTTGATGTTGGCGGCATTAAGGATAAGCTCGACGCCCATCAGGATAACGATGGCGTTTTTACGGGTCATGACGGCAAAGAGCCCCAGACAGAGCAGAATGGCCGAAATGGTCAGGTAGTGGTTGAGCCCTATGGTTGCGAGTTGTTCCATTGTTGTAGTAAACTTGTTATTCGTGATTGGCCGGCTTGTCGAAACGGGCAAGAAAAGCTGCACCGATAAGGGCTGCAAGCAGGAGAATCGAGGCCATTTCAAAAGGAAGCACGTAGCGCGACATGGTTTCAAAACCGATCCGCTCAACAATACTGCCCTGCAGCATGGTCTCTGAAGGCATCCAGCTGTGCGTGGTATAGAAGGTGTAGAGCAGGGCGCCGATCATGGCGAGAAGCAGCAGCGTGCCCGGTACGATATGCAGCACATCGCTTTTCGGTTTGGCATTCATGATGCTGTTGGTAAACATCACACCAAAGAGCAGAAGCACAAGAATACCGCCGACATAGACCACAACCTGCGTTACCGCGATGAAGTCGGCACTCAGAAAGACATAGAGGGCCGCTGCGCCGAAAAAGGTAAAGAGCAGGGCAAATGCGGAGTAGATCACATTGCGGGTAAAGACGACAAACGCGGCGGAAAGCACCGTGATGGCGGCAAAGATATAGAATATGACCGTATAGGGTGTCAGGTAACTCATAGTTATTCAGCGCATTAATTGTTTCCTCTTACTCTCCGCCACTCTTTTCCTGCTGTGCTGCCTCGGCTGCCTTCTTCTCTTTCTCTGCCAGTGCCTTTGCCTGAAGTTCAGCATTCTTGCGCTTCTTGGCCTCAGCCTCCTGATTCGTCAGATTACCGAAATGGTAGAGCAGGTTCTGGCGGTCGAACTGTGAAAAATCGCTCACCGGTGTGTGCACCAGGCAGTCGGTCGGGCAAACGTTGGTACAGAGGCCGCAGGTCATGCATTTGGCTGTATCAATATCAAATACGGGAACCCAGAACTTTTTCTGCTGTCCGTCGGAGGTCTTTCCGCAAACCGCAAGGTCATCGGCGGCAACCTTGATGGTCTCGATGGTAATACAGCTTATCGGGCAGGCCCGTTCGCACTGGCCGCAACCGATGCAGTCCTCAATATTGTTGTAGAGGCGGTACCGCCCGTTTAACGGGGTAGGAATAACCTCCCTTGGATACTGTAGTGTACAGAGTCCGTCAACCTGACGGAAATAGTCAACATCGTCAACACCGGCATCACCCTTGCGCTTTGTAGCATTGAAAAAATGCTTGAGGGTGATTCCCAATCCGGTGGCAATCGTGACTGCTCCGGTTTTTATATTGCTGAAATACTCACTCATAATCTAATGGACATTTCTTTCCTGCATTGACTGTTGAACACGCTTACGGTACATATATTTCCCAGATCGCCGTCAGCACAAAGCTGACAAAGGCAAACGGGGTCAGAACTTTCCAGCAGAGGTACATAAGCTGGTCAACCCTCAGGCGGGGAAGCGTCCAGCGCAGCCACATCTGCACAAAAATAAAGAAGAACCCTTTCATCACCATCCAGAAGACACCCCAGACAGGGCCGTTGGTCATATCATTCAGGGCAAAGGATCCGATATTGGGAAGCGGTGAGTTCCACCCTCCCAAAAAGACGATCGAGATGATGGCTGAAACCATAAACATGCTGCCGTACTCTGCAAGAAAGATGACGGCGAACTTCATGCCGGAGTATTCGGTAAAGTAACCGGCAACCAGCTCGGATTCCGCTTCCGGAATATCAAACGGGGCGCGGTTAACCTCTGCAAGCGAGGCGATAAAGTAGATCAGGAACGGAAGCCAGGCAATCGGCGACTGAAAGAGGAAGAAGTTGGCAAATCCCCATGGACCGGACTGCATCACATTGATCTGCTGCATATCAAGCGTACCGGCCATCATGGCGCCGCAGAGCAGGGCGATAGCCGCAGGAATCTCATAACTGACGATCTGGGCGACACTGCGGACTGCACCGTAAAGCGACCACTTGTTGTTGGATCCCCATCCGGCAGCAAGAATACCGACCACCTCGATGGAGACGATGCCGATGGCAAAAAAGAGACCGACATTCAGGCTTGCACCGATAAAGGCCGGGCTGAACGGGAGCACAGCGTAGGCAAGGAATGATCCGACAAAGAGGATGCCGGGTCCGATAACAAAGAGAAACTTGTCGGCTGAAGAGGGTACAATATCCTCCTTCTGGAGAAGCTTGAGAATATCAGCGAGCGTCTGCAGAATACCCCACTTTCCAACCTCCATCGGTCCAAGACGATCCTGCATGAACGCGGAGATTTTCCGTTCACCGTATACACCGTAGGTCAGTGCATAGACAGCAATAAAAACAAGCGGGATGGCTGCAAGAATAACCATACCGAGAGGCAGACCCATCGGAGCAAAACCGGTAAGCGCTTCCGACCAGGCATTAAGACTGTTACCCATAAGAAAAGGCATGCTAAATTGCGATAAAGCGGTTACACTCATCTGTCAACCTCCCCGAGCACGATATCGATGCTGCCGATGATGGCAACCAGATCAGGTATCAACTGACCTTTTGAAAGATCCTTCATGGCCGAAAGATTGACAAAGCAGGAAGAGCGGGCTTTGCAGCGGAGCGGTTTGGTTGATTTACCGTCGCTCTGGATGTAAAAACCAAGCTCACCACGAGGATTCTCCGCCCTGCCGTAAACCTCACCGGCTTTTGGACGGATCCTTTTCGGTATTGCTGCTTTCGGATCAAACCCTTCAGCGGATGGCATTTTTGAAATACACTGTTCAATAATGTTCAGACTCTCCTCGATTTCAAGGGCGCGGACAAGGTGACGTGAAAGACAGTCGCCGATCTCGGAGTGGCGTCCGTCAGGCACGCAGACCTTGAAATCAAGCTCGGGATAGACCGAGTAGGGGTCGTTGCGTCTCAGATCCCACTTGACGCCGGAACCGCGGAGCATCGGGCCGCTCCAGCCATAGTTTATGGCAACGTCGGCGGGCATGATGCCGATACCGATGGTACGCTTGATAAAGATTTCGTTTTCGGTGAGCAGACGGTAAAGCTCTTTGGCCTGCGGTCGGAAGTAATCGACAAACTCCTTGACCCGCTTGGTGAAATCGACCGGGATATCCTGCGAAAGACCGCCGATCCAGATATAGTTATAGAGCATTCGAGCGCCGGATGCCCATTCAAGCAGGGAGAGGATATGTTCCCGGTCACGGAAACAGAAGAGAAACGGGGTGAAGGCACCGAGATCGATGCCGTAGGTACCGATGGCCACAAGGTGTGATGCAATGCGGTTGAGCTCGGCCACGATGACGCGGATAAACTCGACACGTCTTGGAATTTCGATATCAAGCAGCTTCTCAACCGTGATGGCATAGGCGAACTCGCTGTTCATGCCGGAGAGGTAGTCCATCCTGTCGGTGTAGGGAACAATCGCCGGATAGTCAACATTCTCGCAATACTTCTCAAAACAGCGGTGCAGATAGCCGAGATAGGGCTCTGCTTCGGTGATCACCTCACCGTCGGTAAGACACTCCAGCTTGAGAACACCGTGGGTTGACGGGTGCTGGGGGCCCATGGCCAGAACCATCTGGTCGGTTGCAAGGTCCTTTTCAATGACAACGACATTGTCCTCTTTTCGGGTAACCCTGACCGAACCCAGTCCAGCTATATCTAATTCCTGCATACTTGAGCTGCTTTTTACTGTTATAATCTTTCTTTAGTAGGGTACCTTTATACCGTGGTAGCTCTCCTGAACCTTGTAATCCTTGCGAAGCGGGAATCCCTCCCAGTCATCAGGGCAGAGAATCCTTCTGAAATCCGGATGACCAGCAAAGTCAATACCGAACATATCATAAGCCTCACGTTCATGCCAGTTGGCTGTATGCCATACGCATGATACGGTCGGGATAGCTCCCCCGCTGCGCGGGCAGCTCACCTTCACCGCAAGCCTGTGGCCCAGAACTCCAAGCGACTCAAGGTTGCAGACAATGCCGAGCTTCTCTTCAGGAAAATAATCAACACCCGAGAGACAGGCCATGTAATTGAATTTCAGCCTTGCATGATCACGCATGAAGAGCGCAATATCCTGCCAGAGCGAAGCATCAAGCACTTCAAAAAACGGCATGGTCGCATTACCGTCAAACTCCGATACGGCACTGCCGAACTGCTCCCGAATAATTGCGTATGCTGCAGCGCTCTCTTCAACCGACTGCGAATTAACTGTTCCTTCTGCCATCTGACTTCAAGCCTTGTTTTTAGTTATGCTCCGACTGCCTTGCGCTCCTCAGCAATAACAGCCTGGGGATCAACACTCTTCTCTGCCAGTTTTTTCAGTGCATCAGCTCTTGAGAGCCCGATCTGCTCCATGCGGATAAGCTCCTGGATCTTCATAAGACCGCCGATAAGCGCTTCAGGCCTCGGAGGGCAGCCCGGCACATAGACATCAACAGGAATAACCCGGTCTACACCCTTGAGCACGTGGTATCCATGCTCCCAGTAGGGGCCGCCGCAGTTGGAACAGCTCCCCATGGAGAGTACATAACGGGGTTCGGGCATCTGCTCGTAGAGACGCACAACCCGATCGGCCATCTTCATGGTAACGGTGCCTGCAACAATCATAAGGTCGGACTGACGGGGGGAGGAACGGGGGAATATACCGAAACGCTCGAGGTCATAGTTGGATGCGTTGGTAGCCATCATCTCGATAGCACAACAGGCAAGACCGAAACCCATCGGCCAGATTGATGACAGACGAGCCCAGTTCAGGACGTTGTCAACCGATGTCACCAGCACGTTATGCTTTGTTATTCCGGCATCAAGTAAACCCATAACCTAAAGTAAATATGGTGAATAGTAGTTAATTCCCGAGTGTGGAGGTTTTTCGTACCGGCATTTCAGGCATCTTCGGAATGTTCGGAGTTGGCCTGACCCAGTCGAGATCACCTTTTACCCATGCATAAACAAGGCCGAGCACAAGAATGCCGGCAAACAGAAGCGCCTCAACAAGAGCGAACTCTCCAAGCTGCTTGAAGACCGTAGCCCAGGGGAAGAGAAAGACAACCTCAACATCAAAAATGATAAAGATAAGGGCGACGACATAAAAGCGGATATTGAACTTGACCCAGGCACTGCCGACAGCCTCTTCGCCGCACTCATAGGTTGAGTTCTTGGCCGGATTGGGTCTCCGGGGGCGCAGCATGCGGGCGGTAAGAAAACCACCGGCTACAAAAACAATTCCAAGGGCAAGGAAAACAAAGACATTGCCAAAATTACTCAGCGTCTGGTCCATGTAGTACTATTTGATTTTAATCCCGGGCTGTCTGGAAACAATTGGAGATCCTGTAGCGATAACGTTCAACCAGGAGCGCAAATATAAAAAAATTTTCTTTCTGACACAGAAAAAAATCCGGCGTTCTCATCCAGTGCCGGTCTCTGTGCGAAAATCACAATTGTGAAGGGTAAAACTAACATTATTTCCCTATTCACAAAACACTTTCAGTCTGTTACTGACTACCGCTTTTGATTTTATCGCCCAAACGAATAAAAAGCCTTAATAAAACAAGAGTAACAAGGATGGCGATGAGCAGAATAATGGAGTGGGCTGCAATCCATGATCCGGTAAATGCACTCAGTGCCGTGCCGAATGTCGCGGTAATCAGCAGCCAGATGATCGGAAGCCACGCCACACCGACAACCGCCGTGAGGGTGGGTTTCATAAACCGCTTGCGAGTCTCTTTATCAGGGAAAAATTTCATATTTGTTTAAAAATAGAGGCTTCCTATCTGTTCCGCCATTTCGGCATCAAGTGTTTTCAGGATTTCATACTCCTTTTTAAGCCCGGCCATATCACCTCTCGAAAGATAGTACATGGCAATCTTGTAGTGCGCTTCAGCGCTATCCGGTTCAAGCCGGAGTGCCGATTCAAAGGCCTCCTTTGCCTTCTCATACTCCCCGAGATCAAGCCAGGTATCGCCGATTACTCCGTAAACTCCGGCATATCCGGGATCAATATCGAGGGCTTTCTGCAGGGTCTTCAGGGCCTCCTCCTCCTTGCCAAGCGTCAACTGCACAAAACCGAGGTGCTTGTATGCCTCCAGAAAACCGGGGTCAAAGGCGATGGTTTTCAGCAGATCACAGCCGGCCTTCCTGAAATTGCTCATGGAGAGATGCGTCACTGCCCGTGCATAGAGTACATCCACATCGCGCCGGTTCAGCTCAAGAAGCCGGTTGAGCAGGATCAGCGCATCACTGTTGCGCTGCTCGTGCATGCAGTCGAGTGCCTCTTCATAGAGCGTGCGCACATCAAGGGAGTCCGCTCCTCGATCTCTCTTTTCTCTGCCATCGATACTATTCAATGTAGCTGAATTTTTTCAGTTTCGGCTCAATACACTCTCCGGGCGTTTCCATGGCATGTTGCAGATTGTCCAGCCATTGCAGCTCTGCGAGAACCTTTTCGCCGAGCCAGCGGCCAAAATCGGGATCGTCGTTTATGCAGCGCACATACTGGGCAACCGGAAAACCGGCCTTGTCGAGTTGTTTTTTTGCATCGTACTCGGTTTCGCTGTTGTCGGCAAAAAAACCGTAGGGGAACATGACCACTCCTTCGTAGCCATCCTCCCGGTAATCCTCCAATGCTTTTTCAATGGTCTCGGCCATCCACTCCCCGCCGTTGGAGTGGTTGATACACCCCTGGCGAACATCAGTGAAGATATTACGTGAGTCACCCATGATCTTCTGCTTCATCAGATCAAAGAAGGCCATGGTCTCGTCAAGCCCGGTAAAGACTTTTGGCGGATTTCCATGCCGGTCCCTGACCAGCGTGCCGTGTATGACCAGCACCAGGCCAATCTTTCCGGAGCCTTTCACTCCCCGGACTTCACCGGAGAGCTGCGAAAAGAGATAGTCGATATAGATACGGTGCAGGGCGTCATCACTCCAGAGCCTGCTCATCACCTTTACAAGCGCAAAACTGCTCTCACCGCAGACATCCATCACCATCTGACAGGCGACCCCGCAGGAGAATGAGGACTCAACGGGAATCATCGGCACTACAACAATGCCGTCATACTCCCGGCGAAGCTCCGAGAGCATATCGTCAAGATAGGGCGGAACAAAGTAGTAGGCATCAAACACCGTGACATCGGCCTTTTCAGTAAACCCTCTTCCGTTTCCGGCAAGCGCGGCCTCAAGCGTTTTTGTCTGCGCCCGGTTTATGGCAATAAGCTTTGAACGGTAACGATGGAGCTTCCAGTTGATATAGTGCTTCGTTGAACGGTAGTCCGCTATAAAATAGATAAGCGCCGTCGGCACCTTGACGATCTGACGGGTAACGACCTGCAGAATCCTTCTTGAACTCGGCCAAAGATTCCTTATCGTCAGCTTGTCAACCTCACCGTATGTCGTTACAACAACGGCATATTTTTTTCGTTTCACAATCCGATCCACCATTTTAACTCGGCAAAAATCACAGAAAAGCCTACAATACCGCCGATAAGGGTCTGCATGAAATTATGGGCTTTCAAATGGATTCTTGACCACATGAGAAGCGGCACCAGCAGCAGCAGCCATAATGCAACAGCACCGAACTGAAGAAAGAGCAGAGCAACCGAGGATGCAAAGGTGAAGAGGTGAATGCTGATTTTCCACTGGAGCGTAACCAGCAGAATAAAGACCATATTGACCGAGTTGAAGAGCAGGATACCCGATAGAAGAGGCGGAGCATCAAGCTGCTTCATAAACTCGTAACCGAGGGCGTTGATGGCCACCAGTACAAGGAGCGGCAGAAAGCGCTGCTCACGGAAGGTAATATTGTAATCGGAGACCTTCCCGATTTTTTTCAGACCGTAGATCAGAAGCATGGGAACAATCGTGCTCGAAAGAAAAAGCACCATCAGGTATGACATATTATGCGGGTCGGCACGGAATCCCAGCAGCACAATCGTTGTGTAGACTGCCGGAGCAACCACAACCGGATTGATCACCCATGAAACAAAGTTTGCAAAACGTTTTAGATCAAACTGCATGGGCACATGACGAAATAATCAGAAATAAATTCTTTAACGACACTCTCTGAAAAGTATGTCGAAAGATAGTTTTTATTAAAATAAAATCCGCGTATATTCGTAGTCTCACTCTGCGAGAGTGGTGAAATTGGTATACACGCTAGTCTTAGGAACTAGTGCCGTGAGGCGTAAGGGTTCGAGTCCCTTCTCTCGCACTAATTGAGAAGATGCCAAAGTGGCGGAACTGGTAGACGCGCTGGACTCAAAATCCAGTGGGTGCAAACTCGTGTGGGTTCGAGTCCCACCTTTGGTACAAACAAAAACACATAGTAAATCGAAAGAGACTCTGCTCCATCATGGAAAGAATGTATTCGCCCTGGCGTGAAGTCTACATGCAGTCATTCAAGGATGACAAGCCTGCAGGCGCCGACGGGAAATCGGTTTTCGCTGACATTCCTCCCGAGGAGGATGAGAAGCGTTTTGTGGTCTACCGGGCCAAAAAGTGCTTCATCATCATGAATCTCTACCCCTACAACTGCGGACACCTCATGGTGATCCCCTACCTCCAGACTCCCGATTTCACCGACCTTGATCACGAAACAAAACTTGAGGTCATGGAGCTGACCGACCTGTGCATCCAGGCGCTCAAACTCACACTCAGACCGCAGGGATTCAATTTCGGAGCAAATCTCGGCAGGGTCGCCGGTGGCAGTGTTGATACGCACATTCACTTCCATATCGTACCCCGCTGGGAGGGTGACACCAATTTCATGCCGGTGCTTGCCGATGCAAAAGTTCTCAGCAATGACCTCCGCTCCACCTACAGCAAGCTGAAAAAGGCTATCGCAGAGCTTACAAAGCCAAAGGCATAGTACCCTTCCTGCCGATGGAACAGATCCCCTGCCCTCTCTCCAACTCCACCGAATTTACCCCTTTTCTGCAGGTTCCCGACCGCTTTGATCCTTCCGGAAAAGCGCTCTGGCAGCTTGTTCGATCTACAGCTTCAGGGCTTATTATGCTCAATCCCCGTCCGGAGCGCACCGAAATGGCGGTTCACTACCATCGCGGCAGCTACGATCCTCACATGCAGGCCGGAACAGGAAACTCACCCGCACAGAGAGCCTATCTTGCCGCAAGAAAGCTCTTGACGGGTTACAGGGCATCTTTTGTGCTGAAAGGGGCGCCCGCTCCCCTGCAAGGACTCTCGATTCTTGAAATAGGGTGCTCCACCGGAGAGCTGCTCAGCCATCTGCACAGGATAAAGAAGATCCCGAAAGAGCAGCTTTATGGCGTCGAACCGGAGAGTAACGCTACTGAATACGCACGGAACAGCTTCGGATTGCATATCGCTCAATCAATTGAGGATACAAGGCTCAAAAACCGGCTGTTTGACCGTATTGTGCTCTGGCATACGCTGGAACATATTCACGATCTCCATGAAACGGTTGCGTATGCAAAAGCGCGACTAAAGGAAGACGGGATGCTTGTACTTGCGCTTCCGAACCAGGAAAGCCATGATGCCCGCCACTACCGTGAGAACTGGATCGCATGGGATGCGCCGCGCCATCTCTACCACTTCGTCCCGAAAACAGTTGAAAAGCTGCTCGAAGAGCATCATCTGGAGCTTGTCACCAGCAAGCCCTACCTGCCCGATTCGCTCTACAACACCATCTACAGCGAAAAACTTCGCCGTAAAAGAGCGCGCTCCCTTTTTACCGCACTGCAATTTGGAGCAGCGGTACAGCAAGCGATTGTAGCCGCAGCCATAGGGGTTTTATGGCCGCTGAAGGCTTCAACCATTGTCTATTTTGTAAGGAAAAGGAGTTGAAGAAGCGCAGGAAGAGCCTAAAAAAAAGGACGTAAAGGACGGCAGGGACTACAGGGACGAATAAAGAAAGTAGAGGCGCCCCCTGCTGATAATATTCAACCAACAGGGGTTGTATGGTCAGCTTTTCGCGACCGTTGCTTTTGAGCGGCCGAGGGCTTTGTCGAGGCGGACGCTGGTAACAAGGTAGTCGTAGACTGCCTGCAGGTAGTTGGTTTTGGCCTTGTTGAGCTGCAATTCGGCGTCGGTCAGTTCGAGACGGGAGCCTATTCCCTCCCTGAACCGGAGCTGCGATATTCTGTAGCTGCGCTCTGCAACCGTGATGGTTTTGGACTGCACCTCGATTCTCTTCTGCGACTCGCGGAAACTGGAGAGCATGATCTCAATCTCCGCGCGAATATTGGCCTTGAGATCCTCATAGCGTGTTCTGGTCTGCAACTGCTCAATTTTTGCCTGCTCCACCTGGGAGCTTATCCTGAAACCGGTAAAAATCGGCATGGAGAGCTGAAGGCCTACCGCTGAAGAGACCGGCCAGCGTGACTGCGAAGTTTTTACTCCATCATTGAAGGCGGTCTGTGACTCAAGCTTTCCGAACGCCGAGAGCACGGGAAAGCGTTCGGCACGGGCGGAGGAGAGTTTTTCCCCCTGGGCCTGCACCTGAAGCTCAAGCTGACGCAGATCCGGGCGCCGCTCAAGCGCTTCCTCATAAGCCGCAGCAATTTCAGTTGGATAGGAGTCCGAAGAGAGTTCAAGCTTGCCTGCCAGCCTGAGTTCCGTATCGGGTGTTACACCCATGGCATTCTTGAGCTTTGTCATCGTAATACCGACACGGCTTTCAGCCTGCAAGAGCTCCGGGCGGAGATTTTCAACCGAGAGAAATGCCTTGAGCGTATCGATATCGGCGGCAACACCCTGGCGGAACATTGCCCGGGTATCCCTGCGTGACTCCTCCCAGCGCGCTACACTCTGTTCAATCAGCTTTAACTGGTCCCTTGAGATAAGCGCATCGAAATAGGCCATCTTGATGTCGGTGATAACGGCTGCCTCGGTATTCCGGTAGGCCTCTTCACTCATTTTGCGCACCGTACCGGCGGCCCGTATACCGGCAAAAGCTGAACCGTTGAAGATCGGCTGACGGAGATTGAGCGTTGCACTTGCCGAATTGTCGGCACTTATCTCTATCGCGGTAAAGGAGGAGCCGTTGCCGCCGTTAAAAATATTGGGAAAAAAGAGGATCGAGGGTTTCACCGAACGGGTGTAGATCAGCTCTGTGGTGAGCTGGGGCAGAACCCTTGACCATGTTTCGCGGATCTTCTGGTGCGCCATATCCCGGTCGAGACGGGCAAGCTCAAGGGCACGACTTTTTTCAAGGCCGATACGTACCGCATCATCAAGAGAGAGCGGGGCACTCTCCGGAGCCGGAGCAGCATAAAGAGCGGGCGATGCTGAGAGAAGAAAAAGTGAAAAGAGAAAAAATATGGCCGGTCTCAACCTGTTCATAAAAGGGTCTGTCTTGATGAAAGAAATCCTGGGGCTGCCATTCCGGCAGCGCGTCACTCAATATACAAAGAGCTTGGTATTTCGTAAAAATCATAACCGGTAGCGATCGCCCCAGAGTCCGGAGAGACGCTCCTTCAGATACTTCTCCCTCCCCTCATCTCCGGGCCGGTAGTAAGGCTTCGGATCCAGACCATCCGGAAAATAGTCCTGCCGGACAAAATGGCCGGGATAGCTGTGGGGATAGTTGTAGCCCGCGCCATATCCCTCCTGTTTCATCAGTTTTGTGGGAGCATTGCGCAGGTGAAGCGGAACCGCCAAATCCTGCATTGAGCCTGACTCCCTGAGCGCCTCATTGATTGCCTGATAACTCGCGTTGGATTTTGCGACCGAGGCCAGATAGGTAACCCCCTGCGCCAGATTGATGCGAGCTTCGGGCATACCGATAAGTTCAACGGCATGAAAGACCGAAATCGCAAGCGTAATGGCATAGGGATCGGCATTGCCGATATCTTCGCTGGCAAAAATCACCATCCGGCGGGCAATGAATTTGGGGTCTTCGCCCCCTTCGATCATCCTTGCCAGCCAGAAGAGCGCGGCATCGGGATCTGAACCGCGCATCGACTTTATAAAGGCGGAGATGACGTCATAATGGTTCTCGCCTCCCTTGTCATATACCGGTGCCCGGTGCTGCAGCGCCCGTTCGAGCAGCTCCCGGTCGAGCACAATCTCCGTTTGATCCTGCGGGAGCAGAGAGAGCGCCGTTTCAACGGCATTCAACGCCTTGCGCGCATCACCTCCGGCAAACTGCAACAGAAAATCGGGATCGGCAATCTCAATCTGAAGCTCACCGAAAAGCCGGTCCTCTTTGAGAGCCCGCCGGATGACCGCCAAAATCTCCTCACTCTGGAGGGGCTTGAGAATATAGACCTGCATCCGGCTCAGAAGGGCGGCATTGACCTCAAAAGAGGGGTTTTCGGTTGTAGCACCGATAAGAACAATGAGGCCCTGCTCAATGGCGTGCAGGAGCGTATCCTGTTGCCCTTTGTTGAAGCGGTGAATTTCGTCGATAAAGAGGATGGTCCGCAGACCGGAAGCTCTTGACTTTTGTGCATTGTCAAGCGCCTTGCGCACATCCTTCACCCCCGAATCAATTGCTGAAAGCTGTTCAAAACGGTAGTTGAGTGACGCTGCGCAGATTTCGGCAAGGGTGGTTTTACCCGATCCCGGCGGCCCCCAGAAGATCATTGAGGGAAGCTGACCACTCGAAATAAAGCGGCGAAGCGGGCCGGACGGGCCGACAAGATGCTCCTGCCCTGCCATATCGTCAAGTGACCGGGGGCGAACCCGCTCGGCAAGTGGCTGAAAGTAGTTCCCGCTTTCGGGAGCCGGGGAAAAACCGAAGAGATCCGGCGGCATGTTGGGAGTGTCACTCATTCAAAATCCCTGATCAAGCAGCCATGCCTCATTGATCGTTGAAGCCTCCGGGGCTGAAGATGAACGCATACCAAGCTGACGGGCAACATATTTTCCGAGAATATCAAACTCAAGGTTAACCCTGCTTCCGGCTTTAAGATCATTGATGGTCGTATGGGCAAAGGTATAGGGAATGACAGCGGCGGCAAAGCGGAGCCGGTCAAGCTTGGCAACAGTCAGACTGATGCCGTCAATCGTGATCGAGCCGGCAGAGACAATAAAGGGGGTAAACGTTTCAGGAAAGCTGATCCAGAGCTCCCGGCTTGAGCCAAGCTCGCGTATCTCATGAACAGATGCCGCACAATCAACATGACCGAGCACAAAATGGCCGCCCAGTCGATCCAGTGGACGAACCGCCCGCTCAAGATTGACCAGTGAACCGTTGCCGATCTCTCCGAGCGTCGTCTTGCTGAGGGTCTCTTCAACCGTATCGACCTCAAACCACCCCTCACCAAGAGCAACAACCGTCTGGCAGGCACCGTTAATGCTGACACTCTCGTCAATCGAGAGATTGCTGAATTCGGCAGGATTCGTGTAGTGAACCCGGAGCCGCAGCCCCCCCTTTTGCCGTACCACTCCCCTCACCCGGCCGACATCCTTGATAATTCCGGTAAACATGGCTGATACCTTTCCCTTTCAGTAGTGCAACAGAATCATAACCCTTTTTCTTTCAATATATCACCTTGGCAATAGACAACAAACCCTGCTGCCGGAACTCTGATCTGCAGAGCCGAACCATGAACAGCGATGAGCGGGGCCGGTTCACCGCACTGCCGCGCATCAGTGGAGTAGAGGCAGCTCATCGTGCCCGGAGAGCTGTTTATGCGGCTGTCCACCACAACCCACAGCTGAATATCATGCTCGGTGTCGGTGTTAATGGCACAGAGAAATTCCGATCTCGCATAAATCCTCGACCATGCAACCACCCAGTGCAGCTCGCCATTTACCGGCTGGGGATAGTAAAACTCACCTTCACGCCCGCTCTCCGATACCTGCCGCAGATACTGCCGGCCCCGGCGAAGGGCGATATGCTCACGGCGCAAACGGGTCACATCCTGCACAAAACGGTACACCTCATGCTGTTCATTGAAGAAGTGCTTTCCGCTGCTCTGAAAAGAGCCGAAACCGCCTCCGAACATGCACTCCCGAAGGAATACATCACTGTAGGAGTCATCATCGGTGCGGCGGTCTGCTCCGTTGAACGCCTGTTCCGTACCGTAATAGATACAGGGTATGCCTGCCGAGAGCAGGTTCAGACCGAGCGCTGCGGGAAGCAGCCGGGCACTGCGCGCCGCATCGCCGCAAAACCGGAACTTGTGACGAACACCTACCTGGTCATGATCGTCAAGCATGGTAACAATATGCTTGGCATACCATTGATGACTCCGCCGGTTATCAAGAATGCTGTTGCGGAAAAGATCGAAATAACCCTCCTGGGCCTCCGTATCGGGGTTCCCGGGGCTTCGCCACCCTTTGACAAGAAATTCGAGTTTGTCGGGGATATCATCGATACCGAGCGCGGCATCGAGGCCGGTCGTATCGAGAATTGTGGCGGCGTATGCTCGCCCTCCGGTTATTTCACCGATAATCGTAAAGTTCTCCTTGCCTATCGACTCGGCAAATTCATGGATGGCTGTAGCAAAAAAGCGCACGGCTCCCGGCTCCATATGTTTGACGGTATCAAGGCGGAAGCCGTCTATATCGGCAAAGGCAATCCAGAAGCGGTAGACATCGGTCAGATAACGAAGCGCCTCTGACACCCTGAACGCTCTGATACGGCGTTCAATATCCTGAACGGAATCCGGATCCCTGAGCGCCTCACCGAGACAGATATCCTTGAGCGTACAGAAGTCTCCATCAAGAAACTCCGGAAACGAATCCCACTCCTGTATCTCTCCACGGCAGGTCCAGGTATCAGGCGACTGGAGCTCTTCAGGCCAGACCGCCCCATCGGGCCATGCGCCGCTCTGGAAAGGGGCTGGAGCCGCATCAAAGGGGATGCATCCCTCTTCACCGCACGACAGCCGGTATCCGCTCACCGGCCAGGCACGCCCTCCGTGATAGAAGTAGCGCTGATTACCTTCGTAGGCAAACACATCTCCGGCATGGTTGATGATGATATCAAGGATCACCCTGATACCGAGATCGTGCGCAGCCCTGACAAACTCCCGTAACTCCTCTCTCGTTCCGAAGTGAGGATCGACATCAAGAAAATTCTGGATACCGTAACCATGATAATCGTTGCTCCCGGTGACCTGCCTGAAGACCGGACTGACCCATATAGCGCTTATTCCGAGCCTTTGGAGATAACCAAGCTTCGCTTTCATACCGGCAATTGTACCTCCGCACCACCGTTTTCCGGCCTCAAACCAGCTCTCAGGGGAGGCAGTTGCTTCATCAGTCAGTGTATTGAAAAGCGGTGTCGTACGCTCTCCCGTGAGTGCGGTAACCGGAACCCCCGCACTGTTGCAAAAGCCGTCATACTCTTTTCCGTCTGAAAACCGGTCAAGAAAGAGAAAATAGAGCACTTCATCCTCCCACGAAGCCGGTGAGGGATAAAAGTGCCGGTTTTCGAGCAGTGCCTGAAAATCAATATCAGCAAGCCGGCGTTCAACGGCTGAATACGCGGGATCCTTTCTCTTCGAAACCATGAGCATAATGGTTTATATGAGTGAATCAAAATAACGTTCGAAAGCGCACAACTGAAATCCGCAAGGGCAATTGCCTCTCCGGACAAAAAAACCGGCATCACTGCCGGCTTGAGGATTTCGATTCCGACAGGTCGGGAGCGGCACCGTCATCAAAACACACAGCAGATTATTCGCATAATCAGGCAAGCGCCTTGAGCGCTGCACTGTAATCCGGCTCCTGTGTAATTTCAGGCACCTGTTCGGTATAGACCACCCTGCCGTCAGCATCAACAATCACAATAGCTCGTGAAAGAAGCCCCTTGAGCGGACCGGACGTAATGGTGACGCCATAATCACGACCGAATTCGGGCGAACGGAATACCGAAAGCGAAACAACATCTTTCAGCCCTTCAACTTCACAGAACCGCTTGTGCGCAAAGGGCAGATCGGCAGAGATACAAAGCACGACGGTGTTGTCAAATTGCGAGGCCTCCTGGTTGAAGCGCCTTACCGAAGAGGCACAGACCGGGGTATCAAGGCTTGGAAAGATATTGAGAACCAGTCTCTGGCTTGCAAAATCAGCAGGTCCGGCCTCTGAAAGATCGGTTTTCACCAGACAGAAAAAGGGGGCGTCAGACCCGATTACGGGAAGTGTACCGATTGTCTCGGCAGCGTTGCCCTTCAAGGTAATGTGTGCCATAAAACAGCGTTTAAAAATTAAAAAAAGTATCCGGTAAAAAAGGGTGTCATCGGCGCTAAAGCCTGGACGACAGCTATACAACCACAAAGAGGATGAATGCGTTCAAAAAAAATTCACACCTCCTTCCCCCTGCCTCACAATCCCCCGTTCACCTCCAAATACCTCCGCCCCGTGAAAAGCTGTAGCGCCCCGCACCGAAAAAGAAGATCGCAAGAGAGCCGAAGAGATAGAAAGCCTGCACTTCAAGGGCATATGCACCATGGTCACCCAGGCCTAAAAGCTGCCCGGCATGAACAAGATAGACCGCCATCACCATCACAAATGCCTCTATGAGAGCGGCCGGACGGGTAAAAATCCCGAGTACGATAAAGAGCGGCGCAAGAAGCTCTCCGAGCAGAATACCGTGAGAAAGATAGCCCGGCAGGTGCGCTTTAAGCAGCATCTGCTCTACAAAGCCGTAGCCATGCTGAAGCTTGTTAACCCCGTGAAAGAGCATCAGCCCTCCAACCGAAAGCCGAATCAGCAGCTTTCCCAGGTCATTGTTACTGACAAGACGGTCCATCATAGGCGCCCTCCTATTGGTATATTTTTTAGCCATTAACGCTATCATGTTTTAAAAACCACAAAAAAAACAAACATCCGGGCACCGCTACAGGCTTTGAACATAGGCTTCCAGCAGCAAATCACTGCCGAAAAAGCGCGGCGTTTCAAACTTCAGTGCAACAGCTTCATCCGGCATACTGATATTGAGCGGGGCAAACGAGCTCAGGGCATCGCCGCCAAAGAGCTTGGGCGCAATGAACATATAGATTTTGTCAACCAGCCGCTCCCGTATAAACGAAGCTGAAAGCCGGCTCCCGCCCTCAACGAGTATGGAGAGAATCCGGCGTTGGTGCAGCTCTTCAAGCACCTGGCGCAGATCGAGTTCACCTGCATGCTCACGAACAAAGAGCACCGTCACTCCCCGCTCTCTGAGGAGCCCTGCTTTATCAAGAGCTTCCCAGGCTGATGAGGCAAAAAGAATGGTCGGCGCTTCAGTATTGAAAATTTTCGATTCTACAGGAAGACTCAGCCGCCGGTCAAGCACAACACGGAGAGGATTGCGACCGCTGCAGTGCCTGACGGTAAGCTCTGCATCATCACTGCGAACGGTAGCCTCACCCACCACAACGGCATCATAGAGCGCGCGGAGCCGGTGTACCTCCATTCTTGCCGCTTCCCCGGTAATCCATTTGGAGTTACCGAGCGATGTTGCAATTTTACCATCCAGCGTCTCGGCCAGTTTCAGAGAAACAAAAGGCAAACCTGAGGTATGACTTTTGATAAACGCCTCGTTGAGCTTCATGCATTCAGCTTCAAGCACCCCTTCGGTAACCTCAATACCTGCCGCAAGCAGCTTTGCAATCCCCTTGCCCGCAACGCTCACAAAAGGATCACGGCACCCGACAACAACCCGTGGAATTCCTTTTTCAATAATCAGATCACTGCATGGCGGGGTTTTGCCGAAATGGGAGCAGGGCTCAAGGTTAACGTAGAGTGTGGAACGCCGGAGCAGCTCCTGATCGGCCACTGAAGCAATGGCATTAACCTCGGCATGAGGAGCGCCATAGATCTCATGAAAGCCCTCTCCAATGATCACGCCGTTACAGACAATCACCGACCCGACCATCGGGTTCGGACTGACCGTGCCGCCACCCTTCAATGCGAGCTCAATGCAGCGGCTCATATATACCGTATTATCACAGAGTAGACTCATCATGTCGCCGGATTCGCTCCCGCAGTGACCTGGACCAGCCGGATACCAGAGAGCCTGAGCAGTTCGTCAATATGCTCGATCTTGTAGGGTTTGTCGTAGTATATTGTTTTTATACCTACGTTTATCAGCACCTTAAGGCAGTGAATACAGGGGCTTGCGGTAATGTAGATATCAGCTTCACCGATGGAGACGCCATGTTTTGCGGCCATGGCTATGGCATTGATCTCCGCATGGATGGTATTGACACAGTTCTCCTCGACCGTTCCGTCAGGATGGGTGCTTCGGTAAATCCTGCAGGTAGTTTCATTGCAGTGAGGCAGGCCGGAAGGCGCACCATTATAGCCGGTCGAAAGAATATTGTGATCACGGACAATAACCGCCCCGATATGGCCTCTCGTACAGGTTGCCCGTCGGGAGATAAGATGCGCAACGCTCATAAAATATTCATGCCAGCCAAGCCTCTTTTCAGCCCCGGCCTCGCCGCCCTCTCCACCGCATGAGCAACTGCAATCCGACCTTGATTCTTCCTGCATAGTCCTCTTTTTTGATAAATTGAAATAACGTTATCAGTATAGTCCTTTAGAAGAAGATAGGGAAAAACCATTCGCTCCCGCAACCCTGATTCGGCTCTTATGCATCGTAATTACTTTACGCTCTACCACGCGGCAATGGAACTGCATGAAAAGCTTGCAGGCGGGAGAGTCACCGAAATCTGTTCAGAGCATAAAAACGAGCTTCGAATCGACTTCAAAACCATGCATGACCACCACATGCAGCTTGTCGTGGTCACACACTCGCCGCAACTCTCTATCTACACAAAAGAGGGTTTTCAGCAAAAAGGGAAAAATTCAGCAAGCCTCATGAGCGAGGTATATGGAGTGGCGGTCACTTCTGTTGAAATCGTATCTTCCGACAGAGTCATCCGAATCCGTCTTGAGGATCACTCCGTTCTTGTGCTGCAGCTCTTTCACCCGAAGAGCAACGTTTTTCTGGTTCGTGAGAACCTTGTTACCGATGCCTTCAAGCATAAAACCGACCATCTCGGCAAACCATATCCGACAGAAGATGAGAGTCCGGGATTTTTACGAACACTTGAAACAGTCGCCCTCGACAAAGCCCGGTTTATCAGCCTCTTCAACCATGAGAGCGGCAGCACGCCGCAAAGACTCTCGGTTATCCTCCCTGGATTCGACCGCACCCTTGCCGTGGAAGTGATGAAACGGGCTGATGAGAGCCAGAGCGCGGAAGCGCTCTTCGGGGCATTCCGGTCACTCTTTTACGAGCTGCTTGACCCGATGGTTCAGGTGACGGAAAAGGGGAACGGCGAACCGGGATTCACCCTGCTGCACAACGCTCCGGTCGATACCGGACGCTATGACTCTGTACTCGAAGGTCTCTCGGTCTACAGCACAAGGATCTACCGCTATCTTGACACGGCTGATGAGCTGAAGGCCTATCGGGCTAAACTGGTGCAACAGCTCACCAAAACCGGAAAGGAGCTTGAACAGTACAACCCGGGGCTGCTTGAAAAAATTGCTGCAAACTATGACCTCTCCGGCCATCTCCTCATCGCCTCGCTCTATCAGGAGAGAGCGGATCCTCTCACGATAAAGGTGAAAAACATATTTGATACGGATAATCCGGAGAGCGAAGTGACCATTACACTCAAAGCGGCGCTTTCGCTGCGCGAAAATGCCGAAGAGTATTTTGCCAAGGCATCAAAAACGAGAGGAAAACTCAACACTTTGCAGGCCCGGCATACCACCACTCTGCTGAAAAAAAGAGAGCTGGAAGCACTGCTTGCCGAAACAGGAGCGATCACGACACCCAAAGAGGCACGCAGGTTTATTGAGCATCATGGCGGAAGCGGAAAAAAAACCGGCGGTCGCCAGGTAAAAGGGGGCGAAAGCAATCTGCCGTTCAGAAGTGTTCAGATCTCCCCCTCCATAACGCTCCTGATCGGCAAAAATGCCCTGAACAATGAGCTGCTGACCTTCAGCCACAGCAAACCTGACGACATCTGGCTCCATGCAAGGGGCTCTGCCGGCTCTCACTGTCTGTTGAAAGGGGCATCGCTTCACCACAAAGCTGAAATAAGAAAAGCCGCTGAAATAGCCGCATGGTACTCCGCAGCCAAACACTCAAAACTTGTTCCGGTGATCTACACCCTGAAAAAATATGTCCGGCGGGGAAAAAAGCTCGCACCCGGACAGGTGATCATTGAACGCGAAGAGGTGGTGATGGTTCGTCCGGAAAAGGAGGGGAATGAGAAGTAGGTTACAAAAAAAACATCGCTGATCAGTAAATGCAGGGTGCTCTTTGAAGTGTATGTTTAACGATACACCTCCTTGCGATGGCCCACCCGAATAACCAGCACACAACCCGCTTCATCGTTAATTTCACACAGCACACGATAATCACTAACACGATACCTCCAGAGTGCTGAATGATTGCCATGCAAAGCCTTGCCATACTGCCGGGGATTCATGGCTACCCGTTCGCGTAAATAGGCGATAATCCGTTTGGCATCATTCCGGTCAATCCGGGCTAATCCCCTCTCCGCCTCACGGGTTACTTCAATCTTCCAGACCAAGTCGATGCTCCACTTCGTCCAAACCGGAAACCGTTTCATCCCCCGTTCGCACACGATCCAGCACCTGCTCGGCCATATAAATATCTTCAAGATCGTCAAGATGCTCAAGAATAGCCTCCCGAATGTAAAAGGTCTTGGTTCTTCCGGTTCTTTTCGCAAGAGTATCAAGCCGCTCCCCGATACTTTTAGGAATACGGATACCCACAATATGATCAGCCTTCTCTTTTTCCATTATTGGACTTTTTACTTGCTCGTCATCTCACGAATAACATGTTAAACAAACATCCTCCTATATCAAAACCCGGAGATGATCGGGGTAATCATGGTTGAGCGATTTTACCAATGGGTGCCCTTATGATTATCCATTTCTGAAAGGCGATATATCGGGCTATCTTGATGAAGAAGCAAGCATATCAACTCAAGCAATGATATCATGGAAACCTATAAACTCGTACTGCCCGAACACCTCAACCACTACGGCTTTCTCTTTGGCGGAAACCTGCTGAAATGGATTGACGAGGTGAGCTACATCACGGTTTCGCTTGACTATCCGGGCTGCAACTTTGTCACCGTCGGCATGGACAAGGTGGAGTTCAAAAAGAGCATAAGGGGTGGCACAATCCTCTGCTTTGTCACGGAAAAAAGCAAAATCGGCCACACCTCGATCGAGTACACCGTGAACGTCTTCAAAAAGAGTATTGATACCGGCAGCAGGGTTCTGGTGTTCAGCACCAATATCACCTTCGTCTGTCTGAATGAGAAGGGGGTCAAAAAGGCGATCTGCTCCGGAAGTGCGCAGTGAACACCCTGCTGAAGAGAAGAGCGACACGCTCTGTTACCGGGTAGTATTAAAAATCGAGCGGTTCAGAGAGAATGCAAGCAGAATGCCTATGGCCGAGATGACAATATTGCCGAGCCACATCGAGAGCATGGGGTCAAGCAGACCGCGTTCGGCAATGGTCTCGCCTGAAATCATGAGCATCCAGTAGAGCACAAAAAAGAGCAGCGACATGCCTGCACCGACTCCGAACCCGCCACGACGAGCAAGAACGCCGAGAGGTGCTCCAACCAGAACAAAAACAAAACAGGCAAGGGAGAGCGAATATTTCTTGTGATAGGCAGCCATATAACGGTTGTACATACTCCGGTTTGCACTGATACTCTGGCGTTCAGCGTCAAGCGCTGCGAGCTGCCTATCAACATAGCCTTCCGCAGAGATCTCCTTTTTGCGGCTCTCCTCCGCACTCCCCCCGGAACCCGTTCCTGCTATCTGACGATTCATGCTCTCAAGCGATAATTTGATGCGCTTTTCAGATGCGGCTATCCTTTTTTGAAACTCGTCGCCAATGGAGAGCAGCTCCCTTGCCGAAAGCTCACTGTCTCCGGTACGCAGCCGGTTGGCGGAAGTGCGGGCAAATCCAAACCCTGACGACTCAAAGACAAAGCGATACTTTTTGAAACTCAGGTTTCGATAGACCTGGTGGGCCGGTTGCTTTACCTGATGGATTTCACCGTCGAGAAGCGTCATGACGAGGTACTGGAAATCGCCGGAAAACTCAATAGTTCCCCGCTCTGCTGTCACCATCGTGGTAAAATTCGGTCGGGATCGATCATAGATCACGACACCCCTGATCTCCTTTGACTGGTCATCAGCTTTACGAACAAGAATGGAATACCCATCCACAAGCGTTGAAAAAGCGTTCTCTTTCAGCCCGAATGCCGGTTTTGCCCTGGCTATATCAACCATGAGCGATCTGGCATGGTAGTTCGCCAGGGGAAGGACAATATTATTGAACCGCTCAACACAGAGTGAGAGCAGAAGAGCGGCACAGAGCACCGGAAACATGAGGCGGTAAAGGGAGATGCCCGAAGCCCTGAGGACCGTCATCTCGGAGTTTGTGGTAAGGGAACCGAATGCCATCACCACCGCAATAAGCACGGCCATGGGAGCTGCAAGCCCTACCATCCAGGCAGACTGCAAAACAATAAGCTCAACTATAGCGGTGAAGGCGATTCCCCGCCCGATAAAACGGTCGGCGAAACCGGCAAAAAACTGGAGGATCAGGACAAAAAGAATCGTGATGAATGCAAACAGAAAGGGCCCGACATGGGATTTCAGAATGTAGCGGTCAATAATTTTCATACAGGACTCTCTCTGTTCACTCCCCTTCGTTCTCTGATGCTTTTGACATGATAAAACAGGTCAAAAGTCTGACAGAAGGCAATATAACCTAAAATCCCCTTCACCGGGAGATGCTTGCATCTACTTTCAGGCTCTACAGGTAAATGAAAACATTCGGCAGCAGATTTTCACTCAGCGTAAAGTCGTCATCATCGCTTTCACTGCCTGATGCAAATCGCCAAGATTATTTTTGCAGATTTCAAAAATTTCCTCGGCATCAATGTTGAAGTACTGATGTGACAGGATATCGCGAAGCCCTTTTACGCCCGACCAGTTAATATGAGGATATTGGAGAAAAAGAGTGCCGGCTGTATCCTTGTCGATTTTTTTAATCTGTTCACCAACAGCGATCAGCATCATTGCAATACCATCAAGCATATCCATGCCCTGGCTGCTGTCAAGAAAATCATCAGCCGTTTTTATATGTGCAAACCTCCGGTTAATCTTGACCAAGGCGAAATCAATCTGGACAAGTTTTTCATGAAGATGCGATTTATCATACATAGAGTGCTTCCTGATCAATATGCTGCTTGAGGTAGTGGTTCATTCTCTTCCAATAACGGATCACATCGACGCTGCTGCCCAGCAGCCTCTCCAACTCCTCCTTGAGCTGTACTTTAAGCAGAATATCAGGCTCCATTTCAACAACAACATCAATATCACTCCCTTCAATGGCGCTATTGCGGGCCACAGAGCCGAAAATACCGATTTTTGATATTCGGTAACGTTGCTCAAGCTCTTGTTTATGAGTACTCAGAATGCTGAGCACCTGATCTCGTTGCATTTCACTCTCTTAAAATTTCAACTGCAATAAAACAATACTTTAGGCATTTGATTCCTGAATTGCAAACACTACCTCGAATAACATCTGTATGCAGAGAGCTGTCAAGAGCTCCATAAACTGATCGGCGAAGGTGCCGCTAACAGAGAACTCAAGGATAGTTTGACGTTCGCAGCCAGGGCAACTCGGACATTGAACGCTGAATCATGGTTCTTCATTCCATACCGGGTACCGGGCTACACAACCCGGTAGCGGGTCAGGGCAAATGAGAAGTAGAGGATGCTTGCAAGCATGATGACGTAAGGCAGTCCGTCAGAACCAAGGAGATCCATGGCAGAGCCGATAAGCAGAATACCCGCCGTACCACCGGAAGCCTCCATAATCGAGTATCCGGCATTGGCTGTCACCAGTTCATCACCCTCATATTTGTCGCCTATCAGGGCCAGAGAGGTGGAATAAATAGCACCGGTTACCCCTCCCCACAAAAAGAGCAGGATAAACGCCTGATAATTGACATAGATCGCAATCGGCAGATAGACCGCGCAAATCATACTCATGAACGCTGCGATCACAATTACATAGCGCCGGTCGATAAAATCCGAAACCCAGGTCAGCGGGGCTTCAAGCAGCAGCACGCCCATCATAAAACAGCTCAAGAGGAGTGCCGACTCGTGTAACGGCAAGGCATTTCTCATACCATAGAGGGTAATAAAGGCACACACCCCGAAATAGGAGACCCCGGCCATTGCGATGGCAAACATCGGCCCCTTGGTCTGCATGATGCTCTTCCAGATTCCGACTCCACCCTTGATCCTGAAGGATGGCACCATATAGAGACCCGCAAGAATCGGCAGCAGGGCCGAAAAGCTGAGCAGAGCGGAGAGGAGAAAAATAAAGCGGACGTTAAATGATCCAGAACCGGCAGCGGTAATATGAGAGCCGGATAGCACAACACCCTGGAACCAGGGCATCAGCAGAACCAATATCCTCCCGGAATAATCAATCAACAGAGGGCCGAAGGCAAAACCAAGGGAGATTGAGGTGCTGTACAGGGCAACCATCAGACCCTTGTTCCGTTTGAATTTCATCCCGGCAATCCATGTCTGGAGCAAAATCATAAAGATAAAACAGCCGACACTGTTCAGAAAAACCGCAAACGTCCAGATATAGATGTTTGCGGTATAGGCAAGCAGCAGAAGAGAGGGTATACGCAACAGGGTAGAGAGCACAAGACCGGCTTTCATCGTGACAAACCGGAGAAGAACAGGGAAAAAAAGGCTGATCAAAAGCGCGGCAATGGTCTCCAGAGCCATGATCACGCCGATCATGGAGGAGGATGTCCCTCTTTCGTGCAGCGTAATGGGAATCATGACGGAGGACATTCCCCTGGCAACACAGAGAAGAAATGTTGCAAGGACGCTTAACAGCAGACAGACAATCGGGGTGGAGGAATCAGTAGTGTTTACTGCACCTTCCGGATGAACAGAAGGGCTCTCTTTCATACCTTTTCACCGTTCTTCAGGCGCATGTAATCCTCATAAATTTTATGGCGGCTGTGGTTCATTATTTTCGAGAAGTTCCGCATAAACCAGACAAGGGCGGCAATCAAAAAGGAGACAAAGAACCCCGTCACCATCGCCCGTATCGTGGCCCGTCTGATTGGAGCAAGTCGCTCCTGATAGTTATCGGCACGAATGTCAATGCCAAGAAGACAGACAAACTGGTGACGTGAATCATAAACCGGAATGTATGCGCTTAAAAAGGATCCCCAGCTGTCTGTATACGGCTCCTGTGCAACAACTTTCTTCTGCTCCCTGAATGCCCGGAGAACAAGCTGGGTCGCATCCGGATAGGGATCCATGATATGGGACTTGTCATCAATGCCGTTATGATCCCTGTCGCCTGTCGGGGTAGGATCCAGAACAAAATAGACCTTGTTGTTCTTCATGACAAGGGTGTATACATAGGCAACCGTTGAATCGGTCTGCATGATTTTTCTCAGCGGTTCGAGCGCCTTGATGTAGGCCTCCGACTCTTCCTGGTTTCGTACTGTGAACTGACGGTGGATATCACCATTCACAAACAGCGCGCCAATTGAACCGGATCGAAGCAGACCCTCACGAATCTCTCCTTTCTGGGCATTCAGGGTATGGTAGTAGATAAACCAGGTGGTTATGAAAATGGCGCAAAAAGCAACAACACCGATGACAATTGCTTCGGCAAGCGGATAGAACCGGTACTCCACATTCAGCCATTCCGGCTTCTCCGACGTGCTATTCCTCTCCCCCTGACGCAAGGTGTTCAGCATACTTCCGGCCTCTATACCTGTTACAGAAAAACTGGCGTAAAAAAAATTCTATCCCTTAAGATACAAGAACAAAAGCAGAAAAGCGCCATCAACTCGCAACAGGAAAGGCTCTCTGTTGTTGTTGGACTAACGAAATAACACGTTGATTCGACAGGATATCCATCACGTTTTCCGGTTTAAGCATATATACTCTTGGCGTCTTTATCATGGATTTGCATACATTATACCTATACCTTTTTTATGGTCGCGAACAGGACAGCAAGCATATGCCGAAAAAAAACAAGGTAGCCTCTTCCGATAACTACCAAAAAGAACTTGCAGAGACAAAGGATGCCGCCGCGGCCAGCGAAATGCTTCATCGCAACCTTATTGACTACATGCATAAAGGCTATGCCTGCTGCCGTGTGGTTACTGAAAAGGGGCGGCCGGTTGACCTGATTCACGTTGAGGTCAACAAAGGGTATGAGAACCTGACCGGCCTGAAAAATGTTATCGGGCGAAAAATCACCGAAGTGATGTCGGGAATCGCCGACTCCAATCCCAAGTTACTCGAAATCCATTTCAGGGTTATTGAGAGCGGCATTGCCGAAAAGTTTGAAATCTATATCGAGCCTCTGCATAAATGGTATGAATCAACCATTTACTGCCCGGAAAAGGGGTTCACCGTAGCGATCTTCGACGATATCACCAAACGCAAACAGGCTGAACAGGCATTACAGAACAGTGAAAAGAAGTTCCGCTCCATTACGGAACAGATGTCGGAGATTGTTTTTATTACCGACTCAAGCGGCCAGATCTTCTTCATCTCTCCGGCTATCGAAAAAATTACCGACTACAAGCAGCACGAAGTAATCGGACAGCGCTTTACGGATTTTCTTTCGGAAGAGGAGGTCCCATCAGCTCTCTCAGCCTACAAGGAGGTGATGCTGAAGCAATCGACCTCTCACGTGATTGTGCTGAAATTCATGAAAAAAAACGGAACCTTTTTTTTCGGCGAAGTTCATGTTCAGTATTACCATGAGAGCGACTGTAGCGGGACTATCGGGGTGATTCATGATATATCGGAACGGAATCGCCATGAAAAAACCCGGATCGAGTATGAGAAAAAATTACTCGATGGCAAACAGTTTCTCCAGAACATCTACGACACCGTCAATCACTCCGTTTTTGTTATTGACGTCCTCCCTGACGGCTCCTATCGCTATAAGAGCATCAACCGCCTGCATGAAATACGGACGGGCCTGAAAAATGAAGCGATATCGGGAAAATCACCACGGGAGGTGCTTGAGCCTGATGTCGCTGCGACCGTTACTGGCTATTATGACCGATGCATTCATAAAGGGAGCTCGACCGAGTACGAAGAGACTCATATGTTCAAGGGCAAACTCTCCTGGTGGAGAACCATCCTGAATCCGGTTCGCAACGATAGCGGTCATATCTACAGAATCATAGGAACAAGTACCAACATCACAGAGCACAAGCTGACTGAGGAGAAACTCAAAACCCTGAGCTTTGCCATTCAGCAGAGTCCCACCGTTGTCGTCATTACCGACCCCGAGGGCAATATCGAATACATCAATCCTACCTTTACCGAACACACCGGCTACTCCGAAGAAGAGGTGATGGGACAGAATCCCCGTATTCTCAAGTCCGGCCTGATGGAGGATCGCGTCTATGAGGAGTTCTGGAAAACGATTCTTGCCGGAAACGTCTGGCACGGAGAGTTCCACAACAAGAAGAAAAACGGTGAGTTATACTGGGAGGATGCCATTGTTTCGGCAATTGTAAACCAGAAGGGAGTTATAACCAATTTCGTGGCGGTAAAGGAGGATATAACCGAAAAGAAAAAGCTCTGGGTTGACCTGATTGCCTCCAAGGAGAAAGCAGAGGAGAGTGACCGGCTGAAAACCGCTTTTCTTGCTAATATCAGCCATGAAATACGAACTCCGATGAACGGTATCCTCAGCTTTGCCGAACTCTTGAAGGAGCCCCAACTCTCCGGCGAGGAGCAGGCGGAGTACATCGAGCTGATTAATCAGAGCGGAAAACGCATGCTGGCTCTGATTAACGATATTGTTGATATCTCCCGTATTGAAGCCGGGGAGACCATGATACATGTCGAGCCGACCCATGTCAACAAGCTTCTGCATAATCTCTGCACCTTTTTCAGGCCTCTGGCGGCAAACAAAAATCTGTTATTAAGCTGCAACAATGGGCTCTCTGACGAAGAGTGTGTTATTGAAACCGACAGTGCAAAGCTGACCCAGATCCTGACCAATCTTTTCCAGAACGGACTGAAATTCTCCACTGAAGGAGAGGTGCGCGTTGGATACATCCGGAAAGAAGATCTGCTTGAATTTTCTGTTTCCGATACGGGTATCGGCATTCCGGAATCGATGAAGGAGAGCATCTTCGAACGCTTCAGGCAGGTTGACAACTCGTTAACCCGCCATCACGAAGGATCAGGACTCGGATTGAGTATTTCAAAGGCTTATGTTGAGATGCTTGGCGGCTCCATCCGGGTTGAATCCGGAGAGGGGAACGGAAGTACATTCATCTTTACACTCCCCTTCAATCCTCCCGGTGCTCGAAAACCTGAACACCACTCAACAGTCAACGAAGCTGCCTTTGGCTCATTGAGAGACACAACGATTCTGCTCGCAGAAGACGACGCGGTTAGCCGAATTCTTATTAAACGAAGCCTTCAGGAGGAAAACCTGACCATTCTTGATGCCTGGAACGGTCGTGACGCAGTGCAGATGATCATACAGCATCCCGAGGTTGATCTGGTGCTGATGGATATCAAAATGCCGGTGATGAACGGATTCGAGGCAACGCGGGAGATCAAGAAGCTTCGACCGGAGCTGCCGGTCATTGCCCAGACCGCTTTCACCTCAAAAGAGGAGCGACTGAAAGCTCTCGAAGCGGGATGTGACAGTTTTATGAGCAAATCGATCAACAAGCAGAAGCTGATTGAACTCATCCGGCTGCTGCTCCATAAGTAACAGCCCTGCACCACCCGCGCACACTACAAGCCTATTGATCTCTTTGGTCGAGCAGTTCAGCAAGTTGTTTCGGCTCACCCACCGGTAACAGACAGGTGTGCTCAACACAGACCGATGCCTGCGGGACGAGGTCGCCGTGGGGTACGGTTTCGGGAACATGCTGCAACCGGGCAAGTTCAGCAGAGGCATGCATGACAACCGTTCCCGGCAGGTAGCGTTCATCCACAACCGCCCGAAGCCGGGCCATCTCCTGAGAGCGCAGCTCGCCTGAAAAGAGAACTCTGATCCTTCTTTTGCGGGCAAAGTTGAGTGCTACAAGCATCTGCGGCAGCGCGGGACTCTGCGAGGCAAGCGTGGTGCCAAACGCGCTGAAGAGCACTTCCGCCTGAGTGGAAAACTCCTCCCTGCCGGTCAGTTCACCAAGCCGCAGAAGGTTCAGTGCCGTGACTGAATTAGCCGAAGGTTCGACACCGTCATAGCTCTCCTTCTGACGCACCGGAACCGTGTAGTCATCACTTGCCGAATTGAAATATCCTCCATGCAGATCGTCAGAGAAAAGGGCATCCTGCTTCTCCGCAAGTTCGAGTGCAGCCTGAAGGTAGACTGGCTCAAACGAGGCTTCGTAAAGGTCAAGCAGTGCCTGCACGAAAAAGGCGTAATCATCAACCTTCCCCGCAATCGCAGCGCTTCCGTCACGATAACGGCGGAGAAGATGGCCGCTCTTGCGGTCATAGAGGGTCACAAGCAGAAAATCGGCCGCTTTCCGGGAAGCAGTGAGGCACGCTTGTGATCGGAAAACAAGAATAAGCCAAAAACGGAAAATAAGAATCACCCAGGGTTAGC